>CAZNYY010000348.1:0-1514 GCA_964577335.1 uncultured Oscillospiraceae bacterium
AATTTCCATCATCTCGTCGTACTCGCCCATATCAAATGTCGGCACTTTCATGGAAAGGATATGTATCCCCCTCTCGGCACAAAGCTTCATTTGGCGCAGATGTTCGCTGTTTTCGCTCGCCAAAACCACCGCCTCAATCTCGGGATGCATATCAAGCATTTCTTCCTCGCTGTCATAACAGTCAATGCCGTCTACGCTGTCCAAAAAAATCTTTTTAACTTCTTCGTTTGCGGTTGAAACCGCAACCCAGTCAAGTTTTGGGTTTTCTTTCAGCACCTGATAATATTTTCTTGTATGACCATGTGTCATGGACATCATGGCAATTTTCAGCGGTTTCATATGCTCCCCCCCACTCTGATATTGGCAGTATTCTCGGCTGATTTGTCAGACAACAATACCAATTCTTTAAGCCTTGCCGCTGCGGTGTTAAGTTCTCGGGCAAGACCCTCGTCCCGCACCGCCTCAAATGCTTGCCGCACAAGGGCAACCTCCTCAGGCAAAAGCCCGAAAAGCTCAAAATCCACATCCGTATATGCCTCGGGGGTTTTTTCCTCACCATAAACATAAATTGAATTCTGGGGCACCTGCGTGTCCACAACCCTGTCACAGGCGGTTCCCCGCCGTGCTATTATCTCGTGCTTGTCAAGCGGCGGGCAACCCTCCGAAAGTGTTGCCGACACCTCCACCGTGCAAACAATGCCGCATTCAAGCTTTGCAATAATGTTTGCGGTATTTCCATTTTTAAATGTCATAATTTCTGAAATTTCGTCGTCTACAAGCCATTCCAAAAGGTCAAGTTCACGGTATATCATAGATTTTAAGTCCGTGCTCCTCTCCTCAATCCTGCACACTCTTATAACGCTTATGCCCTCAAGGGTACCATCAAAAACCATGTTTTTAAGTTCGGTAAACCTACGCTCCTGCCTCCACGGAAGGAGAAAGACCTTTTCTCCTTCTATATCCACATAGTCCCGACCAATGATTTCTGCCTTTTTCCCTACATTATATTTTTCAAGTAAAAAATTCAACTTTTCCTGTAATCTCATTTTGCGCCCCCTACAGCATCTTAATGCGAGGCATGTATTTTTTGAGATACTCCGCATTTTTTTCGTCCCCTCCGGGGGCATTGGCGCTTGACCATACGGGCGGGGTGATACCTCTGTCAACACATTGTTTAACAGTTTCAATTTCAAGCAAATGCGCAATATAAAAGTCAATAATATTCGACAGGGGTGCTATGGGCGTGTCAAATCCCGGCACTTTCACGGCCGCATCCCCCACGGGGTTAAAATCGTCAATGGCAACATCCGCATAATCAAACAAATTGCTTTTGTTGGGGTGGCGTATAAAATGGTCCTCGGGCATTTCGTTTTGCCAAGCCGAGCTTGAAACGGCAATTATTTTTACACCATTTTTCTTCGCTTCCATTGCAGCATCAATTGTAGCGGGGTTTATTCCGATATTGTGGAAGATTATAAGTACATCGTCCTTTTTAAGATTATAGTATTTCATAA
>CAZNYY010000348.1:1614-2943 GCA_964577335.1 uncultured Oscillospiraceae bacterium
ATATTGTGGAAGATTATAAGTACATCGTCCTTTTTAAGATTATAGTATTTCATAATTGCACTGCCGAAGTTTACCGTTCTCTCGAGTTCAAGATATTTCAGCGCCTGATTAAATACCGAAAGCCCCGTTTCCATTACAGGGTTTATGTTTGCAAGGCCGCCCGCCCGAAAAAACATCTCGCCCACGGGCAGTGTGGTATGCCCGCCGCCGCCGAAAACGCTTATCAGCTTGTCATTCTCTATTGCGTCCGCCATAAGGGATGCGGCTTTTTTAATGTTCTCGCCTTGGGTTTCGTTTACCTGTGCAAAATTTTTAAGCAAGCTTTCAAAATAACCAAAATCGTTCATTCTTATTTCCCCTTTCTAATTCTTTTATAGTTTCTGCCTATATTGTCCCAAAGCTCAATCGCATCCTTTGCCGCCACCGAGGTGCCGTATCCTCCCCTGTACGTCCATGTTGCAAGACGGTCAACCCCCAAGCTTTCGTACAAATCAACCGTGCGGTCAATCTGCGCAAAATCCTTTGGGCGCTTATGATAGCCCATCAGCCATCTCTCCGATTCTTTTCCGTATTTCTTCGCCATGGCAACCGTTCTCTCCGTTATATCAACAAAAAAGTTGTCAGGCAGCTCCCAGTTGATAATGGTTGTCGAAAACACGTCAAAATACGGGCATGATGCTACCATATCCCAATTGTCGTATCCCCTCAGTTCCGTCACATAATATGTATTCAGTGTTGCGTGAACACAGCAGGTGATTTCAATTTTCGGGTTTATTTCTTTTAGTGTTTTTGAAACATCCGTCAATGTAAACAACGCCTCTCTCCAGCGAAACTGTTTAACATCGTCATTCATAAACTTCGGCATTTCGTAGCCGTAGTAACTCTTAAATTTGCTCATACATTCGGGGCATCTGCATGACCAGTCATCCCCCGCTCCCCCCGTAATAGATGCGTAGGATTTTGGGTATGCATAATGCGGCTCATCCCAGAAAAAGCCGTCCACATCCGTTTCCCTTGCAAGTTTTACGCAAAGCCCCTTAAAATAGTCCCTAAAAGAATTTGTTACAAAGCATGCCGCAGGCAAGACCTCGCCCGTGTATGCCGAAACTTGACGATGGTGAATATTGTTTTGCAAAAACAAACTCACTTGCTCGCCGCCGAAGTATTTGCCTATTCCCCATGTGTTGGCTATTACCCTAAGCCCCACGTCATGTGCCGCTTTTACTATGTTGTTGATGTTTGGGAACCAAAAGTCCATGTCAAACTCCGTAATTGCAAGAACCACTGTGTCACAGCCATGCTCTTTCATTTCCTCAAAATCCTGTTTTG
>CAZNYY010000349.1:0-2942 GCA_964577335.1 uncultured Oscillospiraceae bacterium
TTCTACATATTCAATCCCTATTCCATGCTGCCTTTGCATCATATTCTTGCCCTGAGCACTGCGTCTGTTAACTGCGGCACCTGTTTTCGCCAAAATCACCACGGGGAACTCAAGACCCTTGCTTTTGTGTATACTCATTATTCTAACAACATCATGGTTTTCGCCTATCAGCTTTGCGCCCGAAACGTCCGCACGGCTTTTAAGCCTGTCGGCAAACCTAATAAAATTAAACAGTCCTTTAAACGAGGTATTCTCAAACTGCCTTGCCTTTTCAAAAAGCAGTTTAAGATTAGCCGTTTTCATTTTGCCTGACGGCAGCGCACTCACAAAATCCAAAATCCCCGAGTCTCCAAGTAAGAAATGTATAAGCTCATCTGTCGGCATACATTTTGCCCTGCCCCGCCACGATGACAGCCGTTTTATGAATAATCTGCATTTTTCGCCAAGGGAATTGTCCTCCCGTGCTGCCGTTTTAAGTGCGTTCCAAAAAAGCCCGCCATGGGATGATAAGCGGATTTGGGCAAGCTCGTCCTCCGAAAAGGAAAACATGGGTGAGCGCAAAACCGCAATAAGCGGTATGTCATTTTCGGGGTTGTCAATTATAGTTAAAAGGGATAAAAACAGGCGTATTTCAGATGTATCAAAATACCCCGTGCCAATGTCCGCATAAACGGGAACCCCGGCGGCGGCAAGCTCCGCCTCAATAACAGGTGCGTTGCTTTTAACCGAGCGCATTATAACCACAATATCCGAATATCTAATCGGTCGATGTCGGCGCTCCTTTAAATCATACACCGTACCCTCGTTTACAAGCTTTTGTATTCTTCGTGCGATAAATCTGCCCTCAAGCTCCGCCTGGGTGGCATCGTCATCTGAAATCCCCTCCGCCGACATGTCAATAACATTTATTTCGGTGTTATGGCTTTTGTCCGACGGGGGGTATGCCGCCGCGGCATTTAGCATTTCTTCCTCGTCATACACAAACCCGTCCGCACCACTCCTCATGGACAGTGTAAAAACATGGTTTATAAAGTCAATTACCCCTTTTCGGCTTCGGAAATTCTTTAAAAGCTGTATTTTCCTGTGGGAAGCCCCCGCCGCACTTTCATAGCTTTGCTTTTTTTCTATAAAAAGCTCCGGACTTGTTTGGCGAAAGCCGTAAATGCTCTGCTTTAAATCCCCCACCATAAAGATATTCGGCATCCCCTCGTTTTCCCTTGAAATAAGCTTAAAAATTAACTCCTGTGCGGCGCCCGTGTCCTGATACTCGTCAATATAAATTTCGTCAAACCTCTGCATTATCTCGCTTGCAACAGCCGACGGACGTGAGCCGCCATCTGAGCGGTCCTCCAGCAAATCAATACATATATGCTCAATGTCTCCAAAATCCAGCAAGCCCCGCTGTGCCTTAAACTCGGAATAAACCGACAAATACCGTACCGCAAGAAGATATAAACCCCGTATAAGCGGGCGGGCGCTATTTTGTATTTCCGCACCTTCGGCACAGGTGCAAAAAAGGTATGACTTGGCGGAGGAAACATTGCCCCTTGCCATTTTGCGAAGGGATACTGCTTCTTCTTTTGCCGTAGGGTCAGCATTTTTTACAATTTTTTGACGGGCAAACGAAAAGTCATTTATTGCATTATATAGGGCATCCCAGTCGCCGGAAAGTTTTATTAAGTTCTGCACGTCCAAAATATCGTTTTCAAACATGGGAATAAACCCTTCAAGTCCGTTTAGGGGCGTGCAAAGCTGCAATGCGCTTTTTAAATAGCCAAGCGCCAAACCAAGGCAATCCCCCGCAGAAGAAAGAAGTTGTTTTGCGGCGGGGGTTTTGCAAAAATCAGCCTCGTTTATATTGTCATAGCTCTTTATCTGTTCCTCAACCCATTCAAGAGGGCGGGGCATACTGTCGGCAAACGAGCATACATCTATCGCAAGCTCCGCAAGGTTTTGGTCGCTTCTGGGGCGGGCAAATGAGTCGGCAAACCGCAAAAAATCCGCATCTTCTTCGGCGTACAATTCCTCAAGGGCAATGTCCGCCGCTTCAATCCGCAGCAGTGCCGCCTCGGTTTCGTCCGCAATCTTAAAATCCGCATCCAATCCCGCCAAGGTGAAGTTTGACTTTACAACGTCCAAACAAAAGGAGTGAATGGTATTTATACTGGCGGCATTAAGCAGTAAAAGCTGTTTTCTGATATGTGCATCCCGAGGGTTTTCCTTCAGCTTTTCGCCAAGGCTTTTGGCTATTCTCTCCCGCATTTCCGCCGCCGCCGCCTTAGTAAATGTCACAATTAAAAGCCTTGTAATATCCGCCCCCTGTGACAAACGTTCAATTATGCGCCCTGTTAAAACCTGCGTTTTGCCCGAGCCTGCCGCAGCACTTACCAAAAGGTTTGACACAGGGGCATCCACTGCCGACCTTTGTTCATCCGTCCATTTAATTTTTATTTTTTTCACCTCCCAGTATCTCCCACACACGGGCATCCTTTAAATCTGCAAGCCGCCTGTACGAACAACCCGGGACCGAAAGGTCAAACCCGCATATATCCGAATAAGGGCAATAGGTGCAGGGTATTTCCTGCCCCTTTTTGTAAGGAGAAACAGAGGTTTCGCCCTCCATCAAGCGCTTTGACAGACGGGTGACAAGTTTTTTTGTATGAGTTTTTAATATGTCAAACTGTACTTCGGATGCAACACTGCCCGACGGCAACCCCCCCGAGGTTATTTTTGCGGGCAAAATATCCGACGAAGTGCTGGTGTTTTTGTCCATTTTATTTATTATTTCGGTGTCCGACAACACAAGCCCCCGCAGTTTAAGCGCACGGGTGCGCTGCACTTCTATCTCCTCCCTGCTGTCGGAGGGGGAGGCGGCAACAACCGGGTCATCAAGCCGAAAATATAGCATACCTGCGGGTTTTATAGTGCCGTGGAGAAGGGGA
>CAZNYY010000350.1:0-2941 GCA_964577335.1 uncultured Oscillospiraceae bacterium
CGAGGCAAATGTTCGAGGACGAGGCAAGCTATCTATTAAACTATGAGCCACAGCAAATAGATTTAGTAAAAAAACGAGTAGTTACAGCAAGCAATGTAAATTCAATAATGTATAAGAAAAACAGATATTCTATTCCTATCGGAAAGTATAAAGTGGGTGATAGGCTGCTACTTGAAGAAAATGGCGACACGCTGACCGTTTTTGACTTTAATACAGGCGAGATAATAGCGACACATAAAGTTATATATGATTTTGGTAAAGCAGCGACAATAGACGAAGCTCCAAAACAACCAAAGATATATATCGATACACTTAAAGAATTTTCTAATGTAAAATATGCAAAGAGATTTCTGGAAAGCGTAGCCGACAGTAAGCCGAGATATGTGCGAGAACAAATGCAGCTATTTAAAAAGACCTTAGCTGAGTATGGTAGAGAGCAGGCACTAAAAGCAATGAGGCTGTGCGATAAGGCAAGTCTTTATTCGGTAACCGATATGATAGCAGTGCTTGTAAAGGAGCAAGGCATAGAAAAAGCTAAGAAGGTTATACCAAACAATACTCAAAGGCACTACAAAAAACAAGCTGAGGGTTTAGCAAAGTATGATATCTTGTTAGGTGACGGCGATGGGCAAAGGTAGGATTATAGAATTGGCAAGTAAACTATCATTGGCAAACTTATCAAAAAGAAATATACCGGCATTCGATAACGCAAGCGAACAAGAGCTAAACTTTTTAGAGCATATTTTGAGTGAGGAGCAAAGATTACGAGAGAAAAAGAGAAAAGATGTGTTGACGGTGCGTTCAAAACTGCCTGAGATGAAATGCCTTGATGATTATGACTTATCTTTTCAACCGAGTTTGTCTAAGTGGCACATTACAAAGCTAAAAGAAACAGCGTGGATAGAGGCTATTTTTAACATAATAATTGTCGGTGAGGCGGGAGTAGGTAAAACACATATTGCAGTAGCTATTGGACACAACGCTATTCAAAACCAAAAGAAAGTATTTTACGCGACAACGAAAGAGTTGTTATTTTTGTGCAATAGCAAAGATATCCTTACAAAAAGCAGGACAAGATTAAAATACATAAGAGAATGTGACTTAGTTATAATAGACGAGTTTGGCTATACACCGATTAGCAAAGATGAAGGGTTGTGTCTATATAATTTAATAAATGATATAAACAAAGTGACATCGCTTGTGATAGTTACAAACAGAGTATTTAGCAGTTGGGGCAGTATATTTACTGATGAAGTTATAGCCGCGACGCTAATAGACAGAATAACAGAAAAGTGCCAGATAATAAGGCTTAGCGGAAACAGCTACCGCTTGGCAAAACACGAGAATATAGTAAAAGCAAATAGCTGTAAAAATTAAATTAGAGAATAATTCTCTTAGTTTAATCTAAGGGGTTAATATATAACCTTTGATGACTGAATAAAACGAAACCAACCTAATAGACCTAACAACTACTTAATTCGTGATTATTGATAAAACAAAAAAGGGGTAAGGGGGGCTAAATAGCCCCTATTTTAGGGGGTAACAGCGGGGGGGCAGTCGCACACAAGTTTTCGGGAAATCAAAGGGGGTATCGTAAACTTTCGCAAAATCAAAGCGCGAATTTTCTGGAAATCAAAAAGTGGTAAAAGTTAAAAACAAATATTGGCTTTTTATACTGTTATTAAGGATAAGTTTTTGTTTTTAAAATTTAGTGGTTGTTTATAGTTAGTGATAAAATAATCAATCTTATCGGTAGTGGTTACAATAAAAGCGGAGTTTCGCCCTATTTTTTCGTTATCACATAAAAAAACTTTCTTTCTGGATTGACGCAATGCAGCTCTGCGTGTATCCGTTTCGACTTCTGAGTAATCGGAAATAATACCTGCTTCACTCACAGAGTAGGAAGAAAAAAACATTATATCAATACTAAATTGCTCCAATATCCTTTCGCTGATTTTGCCTACAAACGCATAGGAATTTTGTATCATGCTGCCACCTACACAATAAACCCTGACATTTGTATTGCGTAAAGCATTTAAAACCTGCAAACCGTTGGTTATAACGGTGATATCCTTACGCTCCTTCAAAAACGAAACAATAGGCAGGGTGGTAGTAGAAGAATCTATAAATACGATATCATCGTGTTCAATCAATTTAACTGCAGCTTTTGAAAGTGCAGTCTTCTCTTTTATCTTTATGCCGTTGCGAAACTCAATAGGAACTTCATTGCGGTAAGACTTCGCCATTGCTCCACCGTAACTTCTGTTAATTAAATTTTTCTCCTGCAAGTATGTAAGATCTCTCCTTATCGTAGGCTTACTTACAAAAAGCTCGTTACTTAAAAAACTAACACTTGCAAACTGCCGTCCGGACAGAATATCCAATATCTTTTGATGTCTTTCTTCAATCATACTTGTCTCCTTAATATGAGTGAGCGACTTTGATTGTTTATCAACCTTAAAGCCAACTATTGACAATCATTGTAACAAGATTATATAATAATGTCAAGCACACATACTATAAAAAGTGCTGCTTTTATGGGATTAAAAGCCAAAGCTTTGTAAATCATTACAGAGACACTTTTAAGCGAAGGATTTAAGATGATAAACATTGAGTACAAGGAGCAAAGCAACGGAGGCTTTCCCCGATTTTACAACAGCATAGCGGGCAAAAGAATACTGATTATTTGCGACATAAACACATACCGTTTTGCTAAAAGTTATGAGGATGCTATAACAGCGAACTCTAAGTCTGTCAAGATTTTTATGTTTGAAGATAAGTTTCTTGTCCCTGACGGCAGAGCTTGCAATATGGTTAGGCAGATGTCGAGAGACGTGGATTACATTTTAGCGGTAGGCTCGGGCACTTTAAGCGACCTCTCTAAATATATAAGCTCTGAGCCTGATAAAAGCTGCGGAGTAATCCCCACCGCTCCTTCTAT
>CAZNYY010000351.1:0-2934 GCA_964577335.1 uncultured Oscillospiraceae bacterium
TTTAGATTTACTTTCAGATAAAGGCATTTGCTCTATTGTATTTTCACCGCTTGCCCAAGGCTTGCTTACCGATAAATACTTAAAAGGAGTACCCGAGGATTCCCGAGCAGGCAGCAAAAGTATATTTTTATCCGAAAAAAACATTACTGAAACAGTACTTAAAAAGGTCGCCGCATTAAATGAACTTGCTAAGAATCGTGGGCAGTCACTTGCGCAGATGGCACTCTCGTGGGTGCTGCGTGATGGTAAAATCACTTCTGTTTTAATTGGAGCAAGTCGACTCTCTCAAATCAAAGAGAATGTTACCGCCATAGAAAACTTGAGTTTTTCAAAAGAAGAGCTTGATGAAATAGAAAAAGTTTTGGCTGGGTAGCATAAAGCTTTTAAACTCGGGTTTCTTTTCGATTAAAACCTGCTAAGAATTTGAATTTAGCAGGTTTTTTTGTGCCGATTTTTAAACACTGATAGGAGGCTAACACAATGACAATCAATAAAAATCAGATTGCATACAACCGAACCAAACGGAGTCAAAAACCGCAGTATATTGTGCTGCACGATACGGGGAATCCCGGCAAAGGTGCAAATGCTGAGGCTCATTTTAATTATTTTAACGGCGGAGACAGGCAGTCCTCTGCTGATTTTTTCGTGGACAGCACGCAGGTTCTGCAGGTCAACGACTACAACACCTATTACACATGGCACTGCGGTGACGGCAAAGGCAAATACGATATCACCAACTCCAATTCTATCGGTATCGAGATATGTGTCAATCCGGAAAGTAACTATGATATGGCTTTTCAAAACACGGTATCTTTGGTAAAGCATCTGATGTCAGAACTGAGTATCCCCATTGAGAGAGTTGTCCGCCACTACGATGCAAGCCGCAAAAACTGCCCTGCGTCCATGAGTGCTAACGGTTGGGCGTTGTGGAATACCTTTAAAACACAGCTTGCTGTAAATTCGGAACTTACAAGCATAAATGACATCACATGGGAACTCGCACATCGGGGAATCATCTCTGACAGTGATTTATGGCTTAAAAAGCTGGAGCAGGACAGCAATGCGTACTGGCTGGCAAGAAAAACCGTAAAATTTCTTCAATCCAAAGGGGTGTAGTTATATGACTAAGGAGCAATTTGAGCGTGAAAAGAATTATAGGGTTTCGATTTCCATCATAAAATTACTTTTAAATAAAGGCATCATTTCTGAAAAGGACTACCGAAAAATTGATACAAAATTAGCCCAAAAATACCGCCCTGTTTTCGGCAGTTTATGAGCCTGTAAGCCTTGATATAATGCCGATTGTACGCTATACTCTGACATGAAAATCAAGGATTTGAGGTGAGAAAAATGGCAAGAAAAATAACGGCAACCCCTCCACGCAGGGACTTGGGGCTTAACCGTAAACGGGTGGCAGCTTATGCCAGGGTGTCAAGCGGCAAGGATGCGATGTTGCATTCCTTGTCGGCACAGGTCAGCTATTACAGCAATATGATACAGCGCCGTCCCGATTGGGTTTTTGCAGGGGTATATTCCGATGAGGCTGTAACGGGAACAAAGGATTCGAGAGTTGAATTTCAAAGAATGCTTGCAGACTGTGAAGACGGTACGATTGACATGGTTATTACCAAATCAATCAGCCGTTTTGCAAGAAATACGGTTACACTTCTTGAAACGGTACGCAGGCTCAAGGAAATTAATGTTGACGTATATTTTGAGGAACAGAATATTCATTCTATCAGCGGGGATGGTGAGTTAATGCTCACTATCCTCGCTTCTTTTGCACAGGCGGAAAGCCTGTCGGTTTCGGAAAACTGCAAGTGGAGGATAAGAAATAAGTTTAAAGATGGTATTCCCCACACATTTTCCATACTGGGATATGATAATGAGCATGGCAAGCTGACCATAAACGAAAAAGAAGCCGTGATTATAAAAATCATATTTACTGAATTTTTGAATGGTCTTGGCAAGACTGCTATTGCAACCAGGCTAAATGATATGGGGCACACAACAAAAAACGGAGTAAAATGGAACAGCACAAAAGTTGACCGTATTCTTAGAAATGAAAAGTTTGCAGGGGATTTAATGCTGCAAAAGTTTTATAACTCAGACCATTTAGACAAGAAAAAAACAGTTAATAACGGAGAGTTGACACGGTATTATCTTACTAACAACCACGAGCCTATTATTGAAAGGTCAGTGTTCAAGGCTGTGCAAAAGGAGATTGAGCGTCGTTCAGGGCTTTGCACCATAAGCGATACAACGGTTTCTTACCCCCTTACGGGAAAGATAAAATGCGGAATTTGTGGTAAAAACTATCGCCATAAAATAAATAACGCAGGCACAAAATATCAAAGTTCTGTTTGGATTTGCTCTACTTATAACAGCAGAGGCAAAAAGCATTGCCCTTCAAAGCAGCTTCCCGAAGATATTCTCGAAGACATAATCCACAACTGCGGCAAGGAACCGATAGAAATTACAGCATATCCCGAAAACAGACTAAGATTTATTTTTACGGATACTACCGAACAAGAAATAATATGGCAGGATAAAAGCCGTAAATGGACGGATGAAATGAAGGCAGAAAATTATCATAACCTACGAAGGGGGCAAAAGCGAGGAATGTTGCAAGGAAAATGACTGTGATACCTGCAGTGCCAAAGGTCACTGTGTATAATGACACCGAAATCAAGAAAAAACGTGTGGCAGCTTATGCCCGTGTTTCCACCGATACGGAGGAGCAGCTTTCCAGTTATGAGGCACAGGTTGACCATTATACAAATCACATTAAAAACAATGAAAACTGGCATTTCAAAGGAGTTCACACGGATGAGGGCATTTCGGCAACCAGCACCAAAAACCGTGAGGGGTTTAAAAGGATGATAAACGATGCCCTCAGCGGCAAAATCGACCTTATCATTACAAAATCCGTAT
>CAZNYY010000352.1:0-2932 GCA_964577335.1 uncultured Oscillospiraceae bacterium
CGGCTGCTGCCAGTGCCTCAATATGTCCCTTCGCCCAATGTGTTTCGGGCACATCACTAAATCCTGTTTGCCCAGGTTCGGGGGTAACTGTCGGTGATGTGGGGGAAGGGGTTTTGCCGGGCAAAGTAGTTCCCCCGCCGGTATCGGGTCTTGAAGTTTGCTCGGGTGTTGGCGTTGGGTCTGCGGGGTTGTCAGTTGAAGGTGTTGGTGCGGGTGTAGCCGCTCCGCCTTCAATCCTCACAAAATGCCTGTTATCCAAAACGGAAAATGAAACAACATCATTCGAGAATGAATACCCTAAAACTGAGGCAAGTACTCCGCTTTGACTGATGGAATAATATTCATTTTTCGAAAAATCACCTTCAATATCCGCCGTGTTTATTAAAACAAGAGCCGCATTTTGAGGTATGTTGCCGGTAACCTCCTCAACCCCCGTCCAAAATTTAACCGCCAAAACGCTGTTGCCTTCCGCCAGGGCGGCATGGTCGGGTATAAGGGTTGACGCACGCCCCTGTGCAATTCTCACTCTAAACATATTTTGAGTGAATAAACCGGAAGCCGCCCGCAAATCAATGCTTACAGTAGCGGGCAGACCGCTTATATTAAGCGAAGTTACGGCATACATATTGCTAAGCGCAAAAATATCACGGGGCGCCGAAAAGTCTATATTATTTGCATTTTTCGACCCGTCAAACAAAACATTTATTTCATACCTTGCATCCGAGGGAACGGGAATACCCCTCTCTATTAACACGTTTCGTGTTTTCTGTGCATTGATAACGGCAAAGAAAAACAATTCATATTCGCTGAAAACTGCGGATGCAGATTGAGCGGAATAAATATCCTCCTCGGAAACTTTTATTGCCGCCGCCTCTGTAAGTGCAAGACTTGCAAAGCCTGCCGAACCGGAGAGCGGTGCATATTTGTCCGCAATATCAAAAGGACTGGCAAATGCCTTTACAAAACCGCTGCCATTTGCATATTTAGGTGCAAGAGCATCGTATTGAAGGTTTACCGAATCGTCCACTACAAAAGATTCGTCAGGCAAATGATCCAAAATTATTTCGGATTGCATCAAAAACTCCGCAAATGCCGCACGTTGGAGGGGGGGCACCATATTTGCGGTATTTATAACATCGCTTATTTTTTCAAGCATGTAAGAAATATTCTGCGAGCCTTGGGACATGAAAACCTCGCTCCCGCTGTCATACACGATACCCGAATCTCCCCGCAGCGCCAACCCGTTTGCAGAGGAGTACGAAACTATAGATGAGCCGCGAATGGAATGGTAGACATCGTTTATATCAAAAAGCACATTCATAAAATAGGTGAGGTTATAAACATTTTCTTCTATAGCATTTTTTATGCCCTCAAACTCAGCCGCCGCTTCATTCTGAAAAGAAAATGGCATTATGTACTTTCCGGGATAAAGCGCATAAGAGGCAAGGGCGTTAAATGCGTCGGGCTTATCATAAAAGTATGTAAACAGATAACTAACATAAGGTCTTATGGCACTTTCGGGGACGGAATAATTCATACATGCCACAGTTACTTCAATAACGGCAAACTCCATCTCCGATGAGTCCCTAAGCTGATAATCACTCCCCCGCGCCATTGAATCCTTGCTGACAAGTGCTTGGAAAATTTCAGGCACAACTATGGGGTCCACATTGTTTTTAGTTAAAAACTCAAAGAAATCCGCCGAGGGTTCCTCCGCAAAACCCGAAGGAACGTGAACTGTAAAAACAAGACTGACTAAGAGGATAAAACATAAATACTTTTTAATGGTGTTCATATTAAGTTCCATAGCCTTTCTGCCCACAAAATAAAAATAATAAGTTTACTCGACCTTACCGTGGGCGGATAAGGCGTGAAGTGGAACTTTTTGCGCTTTTAAAACGCATTTTTATAATATAGGAAATATCTCTATTCAATTATATAGTATTACATATTATTTTTCAATGCCTTTTTTACGAATAAATTTTCCTGTTATTTCAACATAATCGTCTATAAGTGAGGACTGTTCTTTTATAAAGGTGCGCCCGCACTCGGTTTTTTTCAAAATATTAACACATTTTTCCACATGATGCTTGAAGGAAGCCAAAACCCCGGTTTTTCTAAGCGGACAAAATGCCGCCGCCCTCGGGTCAAAAATTATTTTTATGCCGCCGTCACTTTTCATATAGGGTACGAGGGGGAAAAGCCTGCACGCAAGCGGTCTTAAACTGCGATTACATTTGCCGGGGCAACTTAAGATTTTTACTGCCCGCCCCGCACATAAAAAATCCGAATCCTCAATTTTTGCCCACTCCCTAGAGGATGAGAACATCGCCTCCTCGCCCGGATAAAGGTACATTCCCGTGCCGTGTTCGCTGTCTTGACAGCATGCGCCGCCGCAAAGCTTGCCGCAGTCAAATGCGGCAGGCGTACACCTAAGGGCACTATAAATTCGCCGGTACAGCCGGTCTGCGCTATACTTTGCCTTCATAGCCGATACTTGTTATGTCATAGGGCGTTATTTGGTAGACATAATAATTCAACCAATTTGTAAAAAGCAGGTTTGAATGGGCACGCCATGTTACAAGCGGATGGTTTTTCGGGTTGTCGTTTTTATAATAATTTTTGGGCACTTCAATATCAAGCCCCCGTTCAACATCTCTCACATATTCATGGTGAAGCGTTTCAGGGTCATACTCGGAATGTCCCGTAACAAAAAGTTGCCGCCCGTCCTTGGAGCCGATAATATAAACTCCCGCCTCCTTTGAGGATGCGAGTATCTCAAGCTCCGCCACGTTTTTAATGTCCTGTGCCCTCACCTCGGTGTACCTTGAATGAGGGGCAAAAAACTTATCATCAAACCCGCACAAAAGCTTTGCACGGCTTCTGTTTGCATAATGGGGAAACACCCCGAAAAGCTTTTTTTCAAGAGGAT
>CAZNYY010000353.1:0-2919 GCA_964577335.1 uncultured Oscillospiraceae bacterium
AGGAAACCCTTCAAGGGGTGAGATTGTATATCAGGCGTTTGAAGAACTTGTGGAGGACAAGCTGACAGGACCCACATTTATTATGGACTATCCTGTTGAGGTTTCCCCCCTTGCAAAAAGAAAGGCGGACGACCCCGGGTTTACGGAAAGGTTTGAGTTTTTTATAACCGGAAGGGAAATGGGGAATGCGTTTTCCGAGCTTAATGACCCAATTGACCAGAAGGAAAGGTTTAAAAAACAGGTTGCCCTGCGTGAGGCGGGGGACGATGAGGCAAATATGATGGACGACGATTTTGTGAATGCCCTTGAGTACGGTATGCCTCCGACGGGCGGGCTTGGTATAGGGATTGACCGTCTTGTTATGCTGCTTACGGATGCCTCCTCAATAAGGGATGTTTTGCTGTTCCCCACAATGAAGCCAAAGGAGTAAGTGCCATGACACTAAAACAAAAATGGGAAAATTATTGGTATTACCATAAAGTCCATACCATTGTGGGCGTTTTGGCGGCTTTATTTGTTTTATTGACCGTCAGCGAATGTGTAAACAGGGTGGAACCGGATTTTTCTGTGGTTTATGCGGGTGCGCATTATGTTGTGGCTGAAGGGTTTGAGGACGATATTGCCGTCATGACGGGGGATTTAAACGGTGACGGGCAAAACCATGTATTTTTTGATAAAATTATAATGCCGCTGCAGCCTGAAAGCGACATGGACATGCAAATGGCACAAAAACTGCTGCTTTCCTTTGTAGACCGTTCCGCCCGTCTTTATATAATTGACAGGGACAGCATGATTGTATACGGTGATTCTTTTGAACCGATAGATGGCATTTTGCCGCAGGATGTACTGGAAAGCGGATTGGATTTTGAGGGCAGGAAAATAGGGTTCCCCGTCTCAAAGAGTGCATTTTTAACGGAACACGGATTTGCGGATACAGGCGAGGAACTTTATGCGGGTATTTTGATGATGAACCCGGATGACATTAAAAAAAGCGGAATGGACGTTCAGTTTGATACCTCCGTGAAGATACTGAAACTTTTAGCACAATAGGTTCGGAGGGATTTTCATTGAAATATAAAAAATCAGCCCCGCCAGATGAAAGCTTGATTGCACGGTACAAAAAAACAGGTGAGCGGATGTTGCGGGATAAAATTATAAACGAATATTTGTACATAGCAGAGCTTGTGACGATGAGATATATGGGTCGAGGGGTTGAGTATGACGATTTATTTCAGGTGTGCTGTGTAGGGCTTATCCTTGCGGTTGAAAGGTTTGATATGGACAAGGGCGTAAAATTTCAAAGTTTTGCAACGCCCACAGTGATAGGAGAGGTTAAAAGGTATTTTCGTGACAAGGTTTTTGCGATAAAGGTTCCCAGAAGGCTTTATAATCTGTATAAGGAAGCGCGGATTTTAGGGGAAACCCAGGAGTACCTTTCCCCGAAAGAGATGGCTGAGCGTTTGGGTGTTTTGGAAAAGGACGTTTTGGAGGTATTAAACTGGGAGTTAGGCTCGCTTGTAACCTCTCTTAATAATGAGGATACCCTGGGCGGGTATGACGATGCGTTTATTGACATTGAAAACCGTGCGTTTGTGGACAGGTGTATGGAAAAACTGAAGGAGCGGGAACGGGAATTTGTAAGGCTTAGATATTATCAAAAAATGTCACAAAACAGTATTGCCAAGGAGATGAATATAACGCAAATGACAATATCCCGCCTTGAAAAAAAGGTTTTGGACAAGCTTAAAAAAATGTATTTCAGTTGATGGAGGATTGCCGTACATTTTTATATATGCAAGAAATAAATTGTATGTGTGGCAGAAAGGCTATGGAAATTAATATGAAGAAAATCAGGGAAATTGAGTATAAAAGTTTCGGTCGGTGCCTTGAAATTTCAAATAATATAGTGGATTTAATAATACCTTTGGAAATTGGACCGAGGATTTTGCGGTTTGGTTTTTGCGGCGAGGTGAATATGTTTTGCGAGGATGGCGAAGTTGACAAAAATGTGCCGACCGATGAGGAATTTTCATGTTTCGGGGATAGGGGTGTTTGGCATAATTTTGGCGGGCACAGGCTTTGGGCTGCACCCGAGGCGCACCCGAGAACGTATTATCCTGACAACAAACCTATTTCGTATAAAACCGAAGGCAATAAAGTGATAATTGAAGGCGATACACAAATGTGGACGAATATTCATACTTCAATGGAAATTGAGCTTGCGGAGGGGGCAGCCGATGCCAAGGTTGTTCATGTGATAAAAAACACAGGACCTTGGGATGTGGAACTTGCACCGTGGGCAATTTCCGTTATGGCACCGGGTGGGACGCTTGTTGTAAAACGCCCAGAGGGGGGCGACACACTGCTGCCCAATACCTTTATGGCGCTTTGGGGATATGCATCTATGGATGACCCTCGTTTTTACATGAAGGGCAAATACATATATTTAAAACAGGATAATTTGGATACAAACTTTAAATTTGGCATAAACAATATTAACGGTTTTGCGGCATATGAAAACGGCGGCACAATGTTTGTTAAAAAATATGATGTAAACCCGCTTGGTAATTACCCCGACGGAGGAATGTCTTTTGAGGGATATACAAACAATGTAATGCTTGAGGTTGAGTCTTTGGGAGAGATGCAAAAATTATCTCCCGGGGGAGTTGTGGCACATACCGAGAGATGGCAGTTGATAAAGGTTGTAAAGCTTAACCCTGAGGATGAGAAAAATACAGACGAAATATGTGCAAAATATATTTTTTAAAGTATGGAGAGGTTTATGAAAGAAATTAAAGTTAAATCTACAATGGACCAAAGCATACAGCCTTCCCTGTTTTATTACGGGGGGGAGGGGGTTCCCCTTTTGGTTGGACTTCACACATGGAGTGCGGAGAGGACAAATCAAAGGGATAAACT
>CAZNYY010000354.1:0-2903 GCA_964577335.1 uncultured Oscillospiraceae bacterium
ACAAAGCGCGAGTGTCACGGAAAGATTTGCAATGATTTATTATGAATCGGCAAAATCAGTTGACTTTGCACAAAATATCGTTGTTGTTAAATGCTGTCCCGGGATGGCTAATGCAGCCTGTGCAATGTTCGATGCGGCAAACTTCAACAATATTGTAGGAACCTTGTCCGGAGACGATACATTTTTTATTGTCACAAAAAGTATTGATTCTGCCGAAGATACCGCCGAACAGCTAAAGAAATTATTAAAGAAGTAGGCGTAAACCATGCTGTTTGAAATCACTATAGAAAACATTGCTGTTATTTCGAAAGCCTGTATACGCTTCAAAAAAGGATTGAATGTTTTAACAGGTGAAACAGGGGCAGGAAAATCTATTCTGCTTGACGCCATTGGCACTGTTTTGGGACAGCGAACCAGCAAAGATATAATAAGAACAGGTGAGACCAAGGCCTTTGTAACCGCTTTATTTACCGATGTTCCAAATCCTCTGAAAGAACAGTTGTGTAATATGGGTTTAGATATTGGCGAAGAAGATGATTTGACGCTCTCACGTGAGATAACATCAGAAAACACAGTTTGTCGTGTCAATTCTGTTCCGGTCACGGTAAGCGTGTTGAGAAGCATTGGTTCTATGCTTATAAATATTCACGGCCAAAATGACCATCAGATGCTTTCAAGCACCAATTCACACCGAAATTTTATTGATGCTTTCGGCGATTTGGTATATTTGCTTGAAAAATATCAAAAAGGTTATCGCGAACTGCGTGCACTTCAAAAAGAGTTAAACGCCTTAAAAAACGATGAAAAAGACAGACTGGGACAGATTGATTATCTTGAGTATCAGATTAATGAATTGACTGCCGCATCGATGCAGCCAGGTGAAGACATAAATCTTTCAAGGCGCCATAACATGATAAGAAACTCGGCATTTCTTTCTCAGTGCCTTGCAAGCAGCTATCAAAGTATTGCAGGAAAAGATGATATGCCGGGCGCTGTCGAAATGTTGGACGCTGCGTCGGATGCATTGATGAAGGCACAGGAACACTATTCTGATTTGTCAAAACAATCATCCAGGCTGACTGATATCAGGTATGAAATCGAAGAAATAGCAAAAACTATATTTGACAGCATTGAAGCTTTGGAGTTTGACCCCGGTGAACTTGATGAGATTGAGGGTCGGCTGGATTTAATAAATCGTTTGAAAAAAAAGTACGGTTCTTCGGTCGAAGAAATGCTGTTGTATATTGAAAAATCTTTGGCTAAGCTTGACGGACTGAAAAACTCCGAACTCAACATCGAACGGCTTGAAAACCGAATTCAGCTGCTAGAGAAAGAAGTTTTTGAGAACGCAAATTCCCTGTCAATTAAACGAAAGAGCAGTGCTGCTCAATTTACTGAATCGGTTTTAGAGGTATTAAAAGAGCTGGATATGCCAAATGTGCAGATGGAAACAGTTTTCGCCGCAACAAATCAATTGACTGAGTTTGGCATTGATGAAGCTGAGTTTTATTTTTCTGTTAATCCAGGGGAACAAACCAAACCAATGGCAAAGTGCGCTTCAGGCGGCGAGATGAGCAGAATAATGCTGGCCATAAAGAGTATTATTTCAGGGAAAGATGACATACCAACCCTAATCTTTGATGAAATTGACAGCGGCATAAGCGGCAGGGCCGCAGAAAAAGTCGGCAGAAAACTAAAGCAAGCTGCACAGCAAAGACAAATTATTTGCGTAACGCACCTGGCTCAGGTCGCCTGTTTTTCTGACAATCATTTTGCGATTGAAAAAGCTACCGCCGATGGCAGAACACATACAACAGTAACGCCTCTGGGTTATGAGGAAAGGATCCTTGAACTTGCAAGGATTATGTCCGGCGAGCATATTTCGAGTCAGGCCATTGAAAACGCAAAGGCGCTGTTGTCGGTTTCAACTTGAACTGTTGAAAAAGTCATAGCCTGAGACTATAATAAATGAGCTGCTGTTTCAAAACTCTGTTTTGGTTAACATTGTCTTATTCAGATTAATAGGCTGCTTACACAGGGGTATTTACATATTGTGTGAATGGGATGATTAAGACGCTGCTTTCTGGATATTGGAGGGCAGGGTCTTTTGGTAAGTAAGCCGGTTTGTCTTATTAAAAACATATTATATTGGGAGTGTCTGCATATGACTGTATTCGAGGAACTTAAGCGGCGTGACTTAATTGCTCAAACTACAAATGAAGAGGCGATCAGGCAGTTAATCGATAAAGAAAAGATAACATTTTACATAGGATTTGACGCGACGGCTGACAGTCTTCATGTTGGTCATCTGCTTCAAATACTTATTATCAAACGATTACAACTGGCTGGACATATGCCCATTGTCTTGCTGGGAACCGGCACAACGATGGTTGGAGACCCTTCCGGCAAAACCGATATGAGAAAGATGCTTTCGGTAGACGAAATCAATTATAACGCCGAGTGCTTTCGTCGGCAGATGGAAAGATTTATTGATTTTTCTCCCGATAGATGTATCGTTGCACGAAACGGTGATTGGCTTATGAAGCTCAATTATATCGAAATGTTGCGGGAAATAGGAACTCATTTTTCCGTAAATCGAATGCTGGCCGCTGAGTGTTACAAGTCTCGTATGGAAAAAGGTCTTACTTTCCTTGAATTTAACTATATGATCATGCAAAGTTATGATTATCTGCACCTGTTCAGAAACTACAACAATGTTTTACAGCTCGGCGGCGACGACCAATGGTCTAACATATTAAGCGGGGTAGAATTGGTAAGGCGTGCAGAACAAAAAGAAGTTTACGGTATGACATTCAATCTTTTGACAACCAGTGAAGGTAAAAAAATGGGCAAAACTGAAAGCGGAACAGTTTGGCTTGATGGCGACAAAATGTCGCCCTATG
>CAZNYY010000355.1:0-2892 GCA_964577335.1 uncultured Oscillospiraceae bacterium
AATCACCTCCAGCCGTTTTCGCAGTTCAGTAAAAAACTCTTTGCCCATTATCGGCTTATTGAGTCTGTTGCATTCCTCTTCAAAATTAAAACGAATATCAAGATCCGACACGCTGTAATCGGCACGAAATTTTCGCCAGGTCTGTTTCTCCCAGACTTTAAGTTGTTGCCAGAGTTCGGGGTAGTTATGCCTTAATTTACGAAGCTCCGGCAAAGACTGCAAGGGACAGCACCAACAGGAGGCTCGGCTGAAATGCGCATAGAGTCCGTCCCAATCAAAGCCACGCTCATAACAATATTGCAGACAATCAGGTTCTGTCATGCTCCACTCTACAAGTGGATGGATATGGCTTGGAGTTTGATTTCTTTTCCGCTCAAGCCTGTAGGTTTCATCTGCCGCAATGCCGATATACTCCATAATGTCATGCTTTTTACGAAGGGGGCGCAGAAACCTCTCGCGCGGAGTATCCTTTAAAACAGATGTACACCATCGCATTTTGGGACCTGCCCAGCCATAACCTGTGTAACTCCTTCCGAACTGCCCCGCAAATGCTGCTTCATTTTTGCGTTTAACCGGGGCGTGAAGAAAATAGTATTCATAGGAATGCTCGGCCCGTATCCGTGTAATCGGAATGCCTATAAACTTCTCAAGTTTATCAAGATGTACATACATTTCAGGAAACTCCAAGCCGGTGTCACAAAACAGAATAAGGTCAATGGGCATCTGTTTTTCCAGCATTTTAAGGAGCATGGCAGTGCTGTCCTTACCGCCGGACAATGAAACGACGTGATATAAAGGTTTATTCATTGGTGTCACCTTTTTGCACATCTGCGTATGCTGTCTTTTCTCCATCCCTTAAAAGATACACGTTTTCACTGCTCTGAACTTGGTCTATGTACCTTTTTACAATAACGTCTGCATACTTCTCATCCAGTTCTATGGTATAGCCCGTTCTTCCGGTCTGCTCACAGGCTATAAGCGTTGAACCGCTGCCGCCGAAGGGGTCAAGCACCAACCCATTGGTCATGGATGAATTCAGTATCGGATATGCGCACAGCGCTATTGGTTTCATCGTAGGATGCAAATCTGATTTTGTTGGTCTGTCAAAATTCCATATAGTGGACTGCTTTCTGTCCGCAAACCATTTATGCTTGCCGCCTTTTTTCCAGCCAAATAAAACAGGTTCGTGCTTCCATTGGTACGGACTTCTGCCCAGAACAAGGCTCTGCTTTGCCCAAATGCACACGCCCGATAAATATAACCCTGCATCCACAAATGCTTTTCTAAAGTTAAGACCTTCCGTATCGGAATGAAAAACATAAATACTTGCATCATCGGCCATTGAATTTGCCATGTTGGTGTAGGCGGAAAGTAGGAAATTATAAAAATCCTTATCCGCCATATTATCGTTTTGTATTTTCCCGGCATCTGCCTCATAATTCACATTGTAGGGAGGGTCAGTAACAACAAGGTTTACCTTCTTTCCCTCAAACAGCAAATCAAACACAGCCGGGTCAGTGCTGTCTCCGCAGACCAGCCTATGCCTGCCAAGCAGCCATACATCGCCTTTTTGGGTTATGGTAGGTTCCTTCAATGCGCCTTCAACATCAAAGTCATCCTCTTTGGTATCCTTGGAGTGTACATCATTAAAAAGCTCATCAATCTCGGGCGGGTCAAATCCTGTAAGCCCAACGTTATAATCAAGGCTTTGCAAATCCTTTATAAGGTCGGCTAAAAGCTGCTTGTTCCATTCGCCGCTGACTTTATTAAGCGCAATATTTAAAGCCTTTTCCTTGGTTTTGTCAATTTTAATAACAACGCAGTCAACCTCGGTGTATCCGAGAGTCTTTAAAACAGACCATCTTTGGTGTCCACCTATAATGGTCATATCGGAATTAACGATAATTGGGTCGACATACCCGAACTCGGTGATGCTGTTTTTTATCTTTTCAAATTCAGTGTCACCGGGTTTTAGTGCTTTGCGGGGATTGTAGCTTGCAGGGATTAATTCACTGATTTTTAGTTTTTTAAAGTTCATTTACTATTTCCTCCAAATCTGTCTAAAATGAAACAGGCGTGATTGCAGTACTTCCTGTTTTTGTTCCCGTAGCTTGAAAATTCTTTATTGCAGAAGGCACAAGTAATTGCGTACAGCGCTGTTTTCTTTGGGCTTGCTTTATCCGCATTTTCTTTCCACCAGTTCCGTCTGCAATCGTCAGAGCAGAACCTGCGTTTTCTGCCGTGCCTCGGTTGTTTTAAAGGCTTACTGCAAAAAGCGCAAAGAAAACCGTCATCGGTTTTTAATTCAATGTTTTTTTGAATAACGGCTGCAGTGCCGTCAAGACCGCAGCGTTTACAAAATCCACGTACAATATCACGGGAAAGCCCCAGAACATTTGCAATTGCTTTATATCCCATGCCTTGTCTGCGAAACTGCATTATTTTATTCTTTTGATAATCCGTCATGGCGGCTCCTTTCTTTGCCAAACAGTAATCTAAAAAACACTCCAAAACACCCTAATAACGCATTAAAACACCCCTTAAATGCTAAAGTTTTATGATTTTGATAAAGAGGCAATAAAAACCCTAAAACCCTTACGGTTGTTGCATTTAAAGGTGTTTGATTACTTGAAAGTGGTTATACTTTTGGGCAAAACAAAAAGCCTACACCGTAGCAGGGGTAAGGCTTTTGATATTTTTAGGGGTATCCCCCCTCATTAATTTCGCGAAAATTTACGCGAAGGGGGGCGGCGGTCTTCTTCCGTAAGGTCTGTAGGGATAACATGCCCCCTTGGGTGGTTCGGCCAACATTTTGGGCCTAACCTCAATCAGTATGAATAAGAAGGAGTACTGTCGTGTCTGCCTGTCTTTTTATCATGACACGGTTTGCAC
>CAZNYY010000356.1:0-2882 GCA_964577335.1 uncultured Oscillospiraceae bacterium
TGAAGGGAGAAAAACAGAGCCCTCATTGAACCTTGACAACCAAATAATACATCGCCGGAATTGGTACAGGCTTTCGGGATAGTGTGCATTTTGCACGCCCCGAGGGAAATATGTGCATAGCGCAGCCTGCAAATACGCGGTCCAGAGTGGGCGTAGGACGGAGCCGGTGGTGTGTGAAAATACTACAGTGTTAAAATTATTAACTTTTTGAGTACCAACCGGAAGGCTTTACAAATGAAACTGTTTGGATAAAGAGATCAGCTCAGGGTTCATATCCGTTCACCCCCTTTGGTCATCTCTGAGTAACAGTCAAGGCTTCTGACCTGCGCCTGTATCATCGCATACTTTGAAGGCAGGGAGCTACTTACCATTGTGATTTTAGGCTCATCTGTCTGGAAAAACATAAGGGTATCACGCAGATCGTTAGCACTGAACAAATCCTTTTCAATACAGTAGTTCAGCGCATTTTGCAATTCATCCTTTCCTTGATTGTTCCCTCAAAGAGCCATGTGTCCTGTAACACCATGCAGAATTGGTCGTGGACATTTTCCCTTGTGACCTGACTGATGGGGATGCCATCAATAAACATCTCGCCGCTGTCAATTTCATAAAAACGCATGAGCAGATTGACCATAGTTGTTTTTCCCGCGCCAGTAGGCGCAACAATGGCAACTTTTTGTCCTGCCTTTACCTTGGCGGAAAAATTACTGATAATGGTTTTGTCCTTCTCATAGCCAAATCGAACATTCTTAAATTCTACTTCACCTCTGGGGTTCTCTAACTTTTTGAGTTTTTGGCTTTCGTCTGCCAACTCTTCTTCATCGAAAAACTCAAAGACGCACTCACTTGCGGCGGCTGTTCTTTGTAATTGCTGCATGGATTGAGCCAACTGTGATAACGGCTGTGTGAACAAGCGAATGTATAACATAAATGCAACGATCACGCCGAAAGAGATTGTACCGCTTATAGCAAGCGCCGCTCCGACGACGCATACAGCAACGTAACCGAAGTTCCCGATGAAACTCATAATAGGCATCATCAAACTGGACATAAATTGAGATTTCCAACCACTGTCATAAAGCGAACCGTTAATGCGCTCAAAGGTCTTTTTTGCTTTTCTACCGCCGTTATACGCCTTAACAACATTGTGTCCTGAATAAATTTCCTCAATATGACCGTTAATGTCGCCAAGTCCTTGCTGTTGTGTTTTAAAATGTTTTTGGGATTTTGACATAATTAACATCATCAGCGCAAACCCGATAACAGTTGAGCCGATAGCGACAAGTGCCAGTATCCAGCTATTATAGAACATCATAATCAAAGCGCCGACAAACATTGTAATTGACCTTACCAAAGTATCAAGGCTTGCGAAGTTTCTCGACTGCTGATATTTTTATCCAGTGCGGTCAGCTCGTTTGAGAGATAAGCCGCGCGATCCACAAGGGATTCATAATCCAAAGTTGCCAGCGTGTCGTCTTTTTGAATCACATCGCCCGCTTTGACCAGCACTTGGGATACCAAAATGTTATCTGGCAGATCAACATTCTCTACATCGTTTGCTTGGAGCGTTCTGCTTCCTGTAATTGTTGATTCCACGTTCCCGTGGGATACAGTGTAGGACTGAAAAGCTGCCGTTGTAAGTCTTCTCATTGGGTTAAGGAAAAACGCGGCTGCCACCACTAATACAATAACAGATGTGAGTACCCAAGGCCAAACTTTCCTCTTCTTGACTTTTTTGTTCATTTGCATTAAAAAATGCCTCCTTGTTTTTCTGGAAATCTATTTCGCGGCAAACGAGTCCTGCTTCTCGCCAACCCAGTAACGCACCGCTTGCTTTGATAGTGAAAGGATAACCACCTTTCCTAAACTGAATCTAAACAAAACACGCTGCGATTTTTCTCGCAGCGTGTTTCATAATTTATTTTATTTTTTAAGCTAAGGGAAGTTCGATGGTAAATACAACGTGGTTGAGGCCGCTGATAACACGAATCGTCCCGTTATGCAAATCAACAATTTTCTTTGAAATGGCAAGGCCGATTCCTGTTCCTTCCGAGGAATGAGAGGTATCACCTTGATAAAACTTATCAAATATTCTTTTCTGCATTTCGGCGCTGATTTCACTGCCTGTATTTTTTATGGAAACATGAATTGCGTTTTGATCCTGCCTAATAGTTACCTCGACCAAGCCTCTTTCGTCTGCGTATTTTATCGCATTATCCAATATGTTAATCCACACCTGCTTAATCAGTTCTTCATTTGCCGGACAAATGAACTCGTCAAAGTCGGCACCGACATACAAATCTTTATCTATCCATTTCTTCTCCAAAAGCAAAATGCTTGTTCTGATTTGTTCAGAAATATTGACCGGCTTAACATCGGTAAGGATATTTTGGTTTTCAATCTTTACCAGATTCAACATATTCGTGGAGAGTTCAGCGAGGCGGCTGGACTCATTTAAAATAATATCGATATACTCTGACCGCTGCTCATCGGAAATATCTTGCCGTTTGAGGAGCTTTGCAAATCCGCGTATGGAGACGATGGGTGTTTTAAATTCATGTGAGAAATTATCTACAAAATCCGACCGCAGCATTTCGGTGTTTTGTAATTCGCTGGCAAGCGTGTTGAAACTGTCAATTAGTTCCTTTGCGACACTATTTTTTTCACATCAATTCTTGTTTCAAAATGGCCATTTGCGAGGCTATTCAGAGCTTTTATAAACTGGTCAATCTGCTTCATTGGGCGGCGTCCAACAATAGTAGAAATAACAGTGCCAATCAGGATGCTGGATAACGCCAAAACTGTAACCGGCAAAAGAATTTTTGGCTGTTCTCTGTCCGTTAATATACCAAGCCTAAACAACGAAAATACAACGAGAGCGG
>CAZNYY010000357.1:0-2881 GCA_964577335.1 uncultured Oscillospiraceae bacterium
ATGCAGATAACGAATATCCGGAGGAAATGCAAAGGCAGGGATGGCAGAGTATATGCGGTTTTGGCAAACCTGTCGGAGGAAATGCGTGAGGTGAGAATGAATGAAGGGGTTTCGGCAAAAAATCTTGCCGAGGGCATGGTGGAAAACAACTTCATAATACCTCCAAAATCCGCAGTGGTGCTGGCTATAAATTAACACAATATTAAAAAACAGATGCTAATGATGGCATCTGTTTTTTAATTGTTCCGCTTATTTCAGATAATGTATACAATCCCTATTCCGAAAAAACACCTGTATACAGTTGATAGTATTTTCCCTTTGCCCGAATAAGCTCGTCATGGTCACCCCGTTCAATAATCTTCCCGCCATCCATAACCATAATGGCATTGGCATTTTTAACGGTTGACAGGCGGTGCGCCACAACAAAAACCGTTCTGCCTTTCATCAGGCTGTCCATGCCCTGTTGCACAATCGCCTCGGTTCGTGTATCAATACTGGAGGTCGCCTCGTCCAAAATCATAACAGGCGGGTCGGCAACGGCGGCGCGCGCAATTGCCAAAAGCTGGCGCTGACCGCCCGACAAATTGCCTTCGTCACCTGAAATCATCGTGTCATACCCCTCGGGCAGGCGCATAATAAACTCATGCGCACCCGCAAGTTTTGCCGCATGCCGAACGTCCTCGTCGGTAGCGTCAAGCCGCCCGTAGCGGATATTATCAGCCACCGTGCCCGTAAACAGATGTGTGTCCTGAAGCACAATCCCAAGGGAACTGCGCAAATCCGCTTTCCTGATTTTTTTAATATCAATCCCATCAAAAGAAATTTCGCCGTCGGCAATATCATAAAAACGGTTAATCAAATTAGTTATTGTGGTTTTTCCCGCGCCTGTTGCGCCCACAAAAGCAATTTTCTGCCCGGGCTTTGCATACAGGCTGACATCATGCAGTACGGGTTTATCCTTACTGTAACCAAAATCCACATTAAAGAGGCGAACATCGCCTTTTAATTCGGTGTAAACCACACTGCCGTCATCTTTTTGTTGTTTCCACGCCCAAAGGCAGGTATGCTCCTCACATTCCGTAAGTTCCCCGTCCTTCATCTTGGCATTTACCAAAACAACATCCCCGTCATCCACCTCGGGTTCCTCGTCCAAAAGCTCAAAAATACGTTCCGCCCCGGCAAGCGCCATAATAACGGAATTAATTTGCGCCGAAATTTGCCCGATTGGCGCACTAAAACTTTTTGAAAGTGTTAAAAATGCCGCAATTGTCCCAAGGGTAATACCGCCAATTCCACCCAGTGCCATAGCACCACCGAGGAAAGCAATAACAACATATTGCAATGTGCCGATATTCATAATAACAGGAAATATAATATTGGTTAGCGAATTTGCCGCCGCACTTTGGCTTCGCAACAGCTCGTTTCTCTCCTTAAAATCACGGATTGTTTCATCCTCATGAGAAAATACTTTAATAACACGCTGGCCTGTAATCATTTCCTCAACATAGCCGTTCAACTCGCCGATATACTGCTGCTGCAAAATAAAGTTTTTTGCAGCCCTTTTGCTTATTTGCTTAGTGGTAAGCAGCATAATAACAACAAAAGCAAATACCATAATACTAAGCGGAATACTAAGTGCAAGCATTGCTACTGTAACCGTGATAATGGTAAAAACGGAGGAGAGCATCTGCGGAAGGCTTTGCGAAAAGAACTCCCTCAAAGTGTCAATATCATTTGTGTACCTGCTCATAACCTCGCCGTGGGTATGCGTATCAAAATAGCGGATGGGCAGTTTTTGCATATGCGCAAACATATCGTCCCTTATTTTCTTTTGAACACCCTGCCCTACCACAACCATCATACGGTTATAAAAAAACGTTGCTAAAACACCCGTGAGGTATATGCCGCCCATAATAAAAAGTACCCTTATAAGCCCATCAAAAACAGGGTTTGGTGACACGGCAAGCGGTGTGATATAATCATCTATCAGGGTTTGAATGAAGAATGAACCCGCAACATTTGCCGCCGTGCTGATAAGAATAAACAAAAAAACAAAAAACAAAGCTATTTTGTATTTGCCAGTCATTTCTTTTAAAAGTCTTTTTATTGTGTTATTGCTCCATGTCAAAGTCCCCACCCCCCTGTGTTTGCATTTGATAAACCTCTCTATAAATAACACTGCTTTCCATAAGCTCATCATGTGTTCCGACAGAGCTTATTTTCCCGTCGTCCATAACGATAATACGGTCCGCCTCTTTAACGGACGAAATACGCTGGGCGATAATAATTTTAGTTGTATTTGGAATTTCCTCTTTAAAAGCGGTTTGTATCAGCGCATCGGTTTTTGTGTCAACCGCACTGGTTGAATCGTCCAAAATCAAAATCCTTGGCTTTTTTAGGAGTGCCCTTGCAATACAAAGCCTTTGCCGTTGTCCGCCAGACACGTTTGTGCCGCCCTGCTCGATATATGTATCATAACCATCGGGAAAACTCATTATAAAATCATGCGCCTGGGCAAGTTTGCAGATGTTTTGCAGTTCCTCATCGTCAGCGTTTGCATTGCCCCAACGCAAATTTTCTTTTATTGTACCCGAAAAGAGGACATTGTGCTGCAAAACTACGGCAACCTCGTTTCGAAGGGTTTCAATGTCATATTCCCGCACATCCCTCCCTCCTACGAAAACAGTTCCTTCCGTCGCATCGTACAGGCGGGGGATAAGCTGTACAAGAGTGGATTTAGAGCTGCCCGTGCCGCCTATTAAAAGGCGCTCCCGAAGATAACATGGACATAGTATGCCCCTGCGTTTACCGCGACGACGACCTCGCGGAATATGGAGCGTGTTATTGCGCGCTGTATGTAACGGATAAATGGAATCCCGCA
>CAZNYY010000358.1:0-2881 GCA_964577335.1 uncultured Oscillospiraceae bacterium
TTGGATATTAAAATAATGAGATATTTAAAGTTTTTTCTAATTGTTGTGTTTATTTATCCACTTATATCATGGATACTTGACATTATTCTTAATCGAGAACAACAAATATGGTATTATATTTTGTCTGGTCTTGTGGTTGGAATTTTATTCGTGATTCTACTTTATCTACTCAATAAGACTAGAAAATAGCCCCTATGAAAAAAAATATTTTTACTTTTATAACATTTGCATTCCTTTACTTGGTGGCAAGTTGGGCCAATTATCTTGTTGTTCTTCCTGAGCACCCTTATTTTTGGTGGGTTCATATCTTATTTGCCCTTTTAACCGGGACTATGGGGGTGATTATCACTTATTTTCAGAATAAAAAGAAGAAAGAATAAGATTATAATAACTACAGGTTGTCGAGAGAGCCAACACTCGGCAACCTCGGTTAATACGATGACATGCATTATGCCTACATTATTTACTCGCTATTATTCCTCGTCTCTTTTGCGGTCGCAGAGCAGGGAATATTAAATGAGAACACGTACGTCAAGCAATTCGCGTTCGGAATCGTTTTCATAGCCATGATCGCCGTATCCCTCGTCCAGTCTGCTAAGCAAGAAAAAACTGTGGTTTTGCGCTTCACTTGGGGAGATGTCTTTGTGGTAGGCGTGCTTGTTATATACGTGTGTTTTTATTGTGGAAGTTATAATGATTTGGACTTCACGCTCCCATTCATCTATTTTTTATTTTATGTTTTCGCACGTGTTTGTCACGTGCATAATAATAAATATATAAGTGCTTTATATGCGATAATCCCCGTTATTATACTATTGCATGTTGTAATTAGTGGGTTGCAGCTCTTGCATATCATGCCTGCATTCCATTCGTATTTTCCGGTTGGAAGTACGTTTGGTAATCCGGATGCTCTTGGAGCATATCTGGCCGTACTGCTTCCGTTCTGTTACACACGTCCGAAACAAAGAATATTTAAATACACGGTTCTGTTATCGGGAGTGATATTACTGTTGATATTACAGGCGCGGACAGCGTTAGTCGCTACCGTGATAACGGGGATATTGTATTTACTACTGTCCGGCAAAATCACAAGAAAACAACTTGTCAAATGGTTGTTATTCCCATTTATTGCCTCTGTGGCATTATTGATTTGGTGGCATCCGGCATCCGTGAGCGGGCGGCTTTTCATCTGGTTTATGGCCTCTAAAATGATGATTGAAAAACCAATGGGATGGGGATTGTACGCGTTTGAAAAGCACTACCCTGAATTTCAATCCGACTACGTTGCAAGCCACCAGATACCTGATCTTTTCAACCCTGACTTAGTACATTCTCCATACAACGAGTTTTTGAACATGGGTGTAACGTTGGGATTTGCCGGATTATTATTATTTATCCTGTTCACTTTATTTATCATCATTGCTGCATACAGGGTACGGACGCCACTCCTGTATCCAATATGCACGTTTTTGATAATTTCACTTTCATATCATCCATTCAAGATAATACCATTAGTGATCGTTCTTATTGTATTTATAGCCCTTATCCTCAATTTTAGCCGGATAAAACCAATATTAACGATCAATGTCAGGCATAAAGCAGTCGTGTTAATCCCTGTAATGGCTATCGCGGTTCTTTTTGTCGGGAATTCCTGGTCCAGTTACAATAGATGGCAGGCAGCCGTGGAGAATATGCAAAAAGAAGAATATTGGAAGATGGCAAATACACAATTTGAAGAAATTTACCCCATGATGAAAGGGAACGGCCGTTTCCTGATAACATGGGCAGATTTGCAGTACAGGATGGGAAACACTTCAGGATCATTATCTTTACTAAAAAAGGCGGAAAATTTCTTTTGTGACAACATTTTTTTGAGTAATCTGGCCGCATTATATGAAGAGACGGGACAAATTGAAAAAGCGAAAAAGGCATTTGATAAGGCAGTAAATATAGTTCCCGGCGCATTCAATATTCCCTATCAACATATCTTGTTCCTCCGACGAACGGGAGCGCATCAAGAAGCATACGCGGAGGCCATAAAACTCTATAACAAGCCGATTAGATCATCCTATTATGTTGATCCTTTTATTATCAAATCAAAATTAAAAGTGATTATTCAGGATTACGAAGAAGAGAAAATTAAATAGAAAGACATGAAGATAGAAAAAATTATAATGCTATTCGCTTTGTTAGCGCTAATCGCTTGTGACGCGGAGCGCGATGAAGATGTTACATCCATCGTTCAAGCGGAACGAACGGTGATCGTTTACATGTCGGCCGATAATGACTTGTCTGCAGATGCCCTTGACGATATCGAAGAAATGAAAAAAGGATATATAGATAATGGTATCCACCTGATAGTGTTCACTGATCTGGCAAGGAAATCCCCTTATTTGTTAGAAATAACACCGGGATTTGGAAATATCGTAAAAACATACCCTGAAATAAACTCGGCTAATGCCTCTCAAATGCGCGAGGTCTTGAATGATATCGTGGATTTATATCCCGCACAAAGCTATGGCTTGGTGTTATGGTCGCATGGAACATCATGGCTTCCTTCAAATACACAGTTAAGATCATTTGGAAGAGATCATGGGAGTGAAATGAACATACCCGACCTGTCAAAGGCCCTGCCGGTTCATTTCGACTTTATCTTGTTTGATGCATGCCTGATGGGAGCGGTGGAGGTGGTCTATGAGCTAAAGGACAAAACCGATATCATTATCGCGTCTCCGATGGAGATCATTTATAAAGGATTCCCGTACGACAGGGTCATCCCTGAACTGGTAAAATCGGCGATCGATTATAAATCCGTGGCACGACATTACTTTGATTATTATGACAATATGCAGGGAGCATATCGATCGGCAACCATTTCCGT
>CAZNYY010000359.1:0-2871 GCA_964577335.1 uncultured Oscillospiraceae bacterium
ATGAGATTGCAATATATTTGTCAGCGCACTTGAGCTGCTGCTGTGACTTCTCTCTAAAGCCGCATTGGCCTTATCCGCAAGTTCCTCCGCAACATTCACCATTTTGTGTGAAACCGTGCTGGTAAACAGTATAATCAAATCAGGGCTGCCTATTTGCCCTCTGAAATTTCCGGGACACTGGGTGAAAACCTTGCATTTGCAGCCGAAGTTTTTGCAAATATCCCTGTACCTGCAAACCATCCTGTCATGCCCGCCCACTATTACCACACTCTTTTGTTTATCTCTTACCGCTTTAGTTTTTGTGATTGTCAATCCCTCCATGAGTTAGCAGTTGCTAACTATATTTTAAAATAAAAAACCTGATTTATACACAGGTAATTATGTACTAAAAACAAGTTAGCCAAAACTAACTATGCTTAGTTTACAATAATTAATTAAATTTGTCAACATATATTTATAAAATTATGAAAATACTTTGATATAATGAGGTAAACATCTATATTTTTGAAGGAGGAAAACCATAAAATCCTTTGCGTACCGCACCTTTTTGCTTGACAAAGACTTTTTTGTAATATAAAATCAAAGCAATAATTTAATGAGGTGTAATGATGGATATTATAAATCAAATTGCTGAGGAATTAAGCGTTTCTCCTACTTATGTAAAAAATGTAGTTGAATTGGTTGACGGGCAAAATACTATCCCCTTTATCGCAAGGTACCGAAAAGAACTTACTGGTGGAATGGACGACCAGGTGCTTAGAAAGCTGCATGACAGGCTTATGTACCTGCGTTCTCTAAACGAGAGAAAGGAAGCGGTAATACGGCTTATTGACGAGCAGGGAAAGCTTACCGAGGAACTTGAGATGGCAATTTCCGCCGCTAAAACCCTGCAAGAAGTTGAGGATTTATACCGCCCATATAAACAAAAGAGAAGGACAAGGGCAACAATAGCAAGGGAAAAGGGGCTTGAGCCTTTGGCGGACATTTTGTGGGAGCAAAGTCTTGCATCGGGAGATATATTTGCTGTCGCAGGGGGGTATGTTGACGATGAAAAAGGCGTTGAAACCCCGGAGGATGCACTGGCGGGTGCAATGGATATAATAGCGGAAAACATTTCGGACAATGCGCAGTTTAGGAAAGAAATAAGGAGGATGACATTTCAAAGCGGGGTTTTGGTAAGCCGTGCCAAGGGTGAGGAAGAGTCGGTTTACGAAATGTATTATGATTTTCGGGAACCCGTGAGAACCGTTGCAAACCATAGGGTTTTGGCTATAAACCGAGGTGAAAAAGAGGGTTTTCTTTCAGCGGGGATTGAAGCGCCCGAAGAGCTTATTATGAATTTTCTGGAAAAACACACGATTAAAGGGGCAAGCATTACCGAGAAATATGTCAGGGAAGCGGTAATTGACGGATATACCCGTCTTATAAAGCCTTCCATTGAAAACGAGATACGGGGGCAGCTGACGGAAGGAGCGGGTGAGCAGGCGATAGGTCTTTTTTCCGAAAACCTGCAAAATCTTCTCATGCAGCCGCCGTTTCGTGAAACAGTGGTAATGGGGCTTGACCCGGCTTACAGAACGGGCTGCAAAATTGCCGTGGTTGACAAAGCATCAAGGGTAGTGGCAACAACCGTTGTGTATCCCACGCCGCCCCAAAACAAGCAGGACGAGGCAATTAAAATTTTGGCGGCACTTATAGAGCGGCATGGTGTTGAGATTATTGCCATAGGCAACGGAACCGCATCAAAAGAGGCGGAAATATTTGTTGTAAAGCTTATTTCCCAAATTCCGCAAAAGGTAAGTTATATGGTTGTAAACGAGGCGGGGGCGTCTGTCTATTCCGCATCCGAGCTTGGGGCGGAGGAATTCCCCGAATATGATGTGTCGCTGAGAAGTGCCGCATCAATCGCCAGAAGGCTTATCGACCCGCTTTCCGAACTTGTGAAAATTGACCCTAAATCAATAGGGGTTGGGCAGTATCAGCATGATATGAACCAAAAAAGGCTTTCCGAATCCTTAACAGGCGTGGTTGAGGACTGTGTAAACCGAGTTGGCGTAAATATAAATACCGCCTCATATTCTCTGCTTTCATATGTGGCGGGAATAAGCAAGCCCCTATCAAAAAATATAGTTTCGTACAGAGAAGAAAACGGGGGCTTTAAAAGCCGTACACAGCTTAAAAAAGTGCCTAAATTGGGACCTAAAACCTTTACCCAATGCGCCGGGTTTTTGAGGATTGCAGATGCCGAGAATGTGTTTGACAACACCGCTGTGCATCCTGAATCATACAAGGCGGCGGAGGGGCTGTTTAAGATGGCGGGGTACACGGCGGAGGATGTGAGGGCAAACAAATTGTCGGGTCTTTCCGAGAAGGTGACTCAAATAGGGGTGGAGAAGGCGGCGGAGGATCTTGGCGTGGGTGTGCCAACCCTCAGGGATATAATTTCCGAGCTTGAAAAGCCGGGCAGGGATATTCGTGATGAGTTGCCAAAGCCAAACCTCATGTCCGAACTTTTGGATATCAAGGATTTAAAGGCGGACATGGTTTTAAAGGGGACAGTCCGAAATGTAATAGATTTTGGGGCATTTGTGGATATAGGGGTACATCAGGACGGGTTAGTGCACATATCTCAGCTTGCGGACCGTTTTGTGAAACATCCTAAGGATGTGGTAAAATTGGGGGATGTGGTGAATGTGCGTGTTTTGGATGTGGACGTGAAAAAGGGCAGGATTTCACTTACAATGAAGGGATTGAATTAAATAGTAACTTTCACATAAGATAAATACACGGAGGGGTACAGATGAGGAATTTACAAAGAGGTAAAAAACTGCGTACCGCAATAATATTTTGTGTTTTATTCGCACTGATTTT
>CAZNYY010000360.1:0-2865 GCA_964577335.1 uncultured Oscillospiraceae bacterium
CAAGCTCACTTTGCAATACTTCCATGTAACTCATAAGCTCTGCTGTGGCGGGGTTATCGGCGGCAAACAAAATCATTTGATTGTCGCCGTCATTTATAAATCTCGTAAGGTACTGGCTGATGTCCGTGTGTGGGAGGGCATAAATATCTATTTGCACTAAAACAGATACCGTCCCATTTTGCAGGGCGGCAGTTTTGTGCTGTATTCTTGAATTAATAAAAAGAATGTCCCCGGCGGATATTGTGGTGGACATGTCACCGCTTTCGCATAACATTTCTCCCTTTGTTACCGCCAACAGCTCAATTTCGTCATGAAAATGGTTTTGGGATATCCTCCCGACCGTTTCTTTGCAGCCACGGCCGATATGTACAGGGAAATTTGGTATGGACGAACAAACAACCTGATTAAATATAAAAATCCCCCCAATGTCAAAAAAGTTAAAAACTAAGTCAACTTTTAAGTAGTCTTTTCTTTATGTTATTGCTATGATTTTAGTATAACAGAAGATTTCTAAAAAATCAATAAATTATAAATAAGGAGAGTTGTTATGAAAGAAGAAACCAATAAAATTTTGGATGAATTTAAGGAAATTCACGAGAATGCGGAGATTGATGCCTCCAAAAAACTTAAAGTGGGTATTATAGGAACGGGATGGATTGCGGATGCGCATATTCAGTCATACCTTGAAATGCCCGATGTTGAAATTGTTGCGGGGGCGGATCTTGTTGAAGGAAAGGCAGAGGCGTTTTTTGAAAAATGGAATGTCGGGGGTGTGCGCTGCTATCCTAATCATGCGGCGATGCTTGATGCGGAGGAGCTTGATGCCGTAAGCGTTTGCACATATAACAAAACCCATGCGGAATGTGCGATATATGCTTTGAAAAAGGGTGTAAACGTGCTTTTGGAAAAACCCATGTGTGTTACCACGGAAGAAGCGGTGGAAATTTGCCGTGCTGAAAGGGAAAGCGGAAAAGTGCTTTCAATAGGTTTTCAGCCGAGGTTTGACCCGAATATGCAGATGATTAAAAAGATTGTGGAGTCGGGGGAACTTGGTGAGATTTATTACATACAGACGGGCGGCGGCAGAAGACGGGGAATTCCGACACCTTTCGGCACAACATTTATTGAAGAGGAAACAGCCGGCATAGGGGCGCTGGGGGATATAGGCTGTTACTCTCTTGACATGGTGTTAAATGCGGTAGGATACCCAAAACCTCTCACGGTTTCGGGATATAAATCTGATTTTTTCGGCACACGCCCCGACTATTACCCTAATCACCCTGAGTATGCCAAGCTTTTTAGCGTTGACGATTTTGCGGCGGCATTCATTCGCCTTGAAGGCGGCATAATTTTGGACTTCCGTATTGCGTGGGCAATGCATCTTGACACATCGGGTGACACAATTATAATGGGCAAAAAGGGTTCTCTGAGAATTCCTTCAACCGAGTGCTGGAACGGAACCGTGGGCGGTGCCATGAAGATTTACCACGATGTTGCGGGTGAACCGGTTGAAACGGAAATTCCGATTATAGAGGACAAATCAAAGGGGCTGTTTTACACCAAAATACGCTCGTTTTTGGATGCGGTGAAATACGGAGGCGAAACTCCAGTTTCGTCCGAACAAATTATATACAATCAGGCTATTATTGACGGGATAGTTAAATCAAGTGAAAAGGGTCGTGAGATAGAAATAGAAATCCCCGAAATTTAATTATAAGGCGGCTAAAGCGAAGTTTCACTTTAGCCATTAGCAGAACGGAGGTTATTATGGGAAAATTCAGAGTTGGGTTACAGCTTTACAGTGTGAAACAGGAAATGGCAAATGATATGGAAAATACAATAAAAGCAGTTGCCGACATGGGGTATGATTTTGTTGAGTTTGCGGGGTATTTCGGGCGCACGGCGGAGCAAGTGCGTGAAATGCTTGACAAATGCGGGCTGGAATGTATTTCAGTCCACCAAAACCCCACCCTTTTTTGGGATGAGGGGCAAAGTGCCATTGAATATATTAAGACCATCGGCGCAAAATACAGCGCAATCCCGCATTATGATATAAACGAGTTTCGTAATAATTGGAGTGACACCATAAAGAAATTTACCTCCCTGGGGGAGGATTTAAGGAAAAACGGGATACAGCTTTTATACCATAATCATGATTTTGAGTTTGAGAAGGCGGACGGTGAATATATTTTTGACAAGCTGTTTAAAGAGGTTTCGGATGACCTTATGCTTCCTCAGATTGACACCTGCTGGGTACATTATGCGGGGGAGAACCCTGCGGAATATGTACTTAAGTACAAGGGTAAAATAGATGCATTGCACCTTAAAGATTTTGTTTGCGAAAACTTGGGTGCAGGTCCCGTTTATGAGCTTATCGGCAAGGACGGCACAGCGCAAAAGGGAAAGACAAGGGAAGAAAACGGCTTTATGTACAAACCCCTTGGCAGGGGCATACAGGACATCCCCGCAATACTTGATGCGGCAGAGAAAGCCGGCGTGAAATATTTAATTGTGGAGCAGGACGACTCGCCCGAAATGCCCCCGCTTGAGGCGGCAAAAATAAGCCGTGATTACTTAAAAACATTAAATGTATAAATATAGCGAAGGTGTAGCAAAATGCTACACCTTCGGTTTATTCAAATTTTCTTAAAAATGCTTTTATTCTGTCGCTTGCTTCCTCCGAAAATATTTTTTCCGGGACGGAATCTTCAATTATATTTCCGTCATCCATAAAAATAACCCTGTCGGCAACCTCTCTTGCAAACCCCATTTCATGGGTTACAATAAGCATGGTCATCTTTTGGAGAGCAAGGGATTTTATAACCCTCATAACCTCGCCCGTAAGCTCCGGGTCAAGTGCGGAGG
>CAZNYY010000361.1:0-2843 GCA_964577335.1 uncultured Oscillospiraceae bacterium
ATCTCCGGATTGGTCAAATTCTCAATATCATATCCAACGGTCAACACAATCTGATCGGTCACAAGTCGTTTATCCACAAGGTCAAGAACCAGGAGGTCAGTCATTTCTCTCACGATCAGCCTCGCCTTATCAAATGGATACGGAGATTGCAAAACTTGTCCCGATCCAATGCTGTTAGTTTTCGGCCTATACGCTTTAATATCGGCTATTGTGCACGGCTCCCAGCCCCACGCATGGTCAATTAGAAGCTCTGCATTGATCCCAAACAGCTTATAGAGAAAATCCTCATTGTGAAATTCGTTGGGCTTGCCAATAGAGCAGCGTGCAATATCGCCCATTGTAAAAAGATTGTTCGCCTCAAGCTTTTTCGCATATCCTCTACCAACACGCCAAAAATCGGTTAAAGGTCTGTGTGACCACATCAGACGGCGATAATTCATTTCGTCAAGTTCTGCAATCCGCAGACCATTTTCATCGGGCTGAATGCGCTTTGCGTAAATATCCATAGCAATCTTCGCAAGATACAGATTCGTGCCGATTCCAGCAGTTGCGGTAACGCCTGTAGTATGAACAATGTCCATGATAATTTGCGTAGCAAGTTCACGGGCAGTTAGCTTATAAGTATTTAGATATTCCGTAGCATCAATAAACACCTCATCAATTGAGTACACATGGATGTCCTCTGGTGCAATATACTGCAAATAAATATTGTAAATGCGTGTACTATACTCTATATATAGAGCCATTCTCGGCGGTGCGATGATATAATCAACGGAAAGTTTGGGTGAAGTTTTTAGCTCAATATCGTTTGAGGATGCACCTAAAAAAGCTTTGTCCGGTAACTTGCGAAGGCGTGTAACATTCACTTCCTTAACCCTTTGGACAACCTCGAATAATCGTGCCCTACCAGAAATCCCATAGGCTTTTAGTGAAGGGGTTACGGCAAGACAGATGGTTTTTTCGGTACGCCCGGCATCCGCAACTACAAGATTGGTGGTAAGCGGATCCAGCCCCCGTTCCATACACTCAACGGAAGCATAAAATGATTTTAAATCAATGGCGAAATAAGTTCTGGTTTTCACGACTTTATGCTCCCTCCTGCTGTGAAAATGAATTATTTGTTATTACAAATTATATTCTACTTCTATTATACCATTTTTATAATAAAAAACAAAATTTCTTATCCATCGTATTAAAAGTATTGTTTAATATATTTTTTATCACAAACCCAAACTTTAATTATAAAGTATTATGCAAATTACTATGGTACAGTTACTCTTATAGGACTTTTTTGAAAAATTCAGTAGTATCAACGGTTTAGAGGAAAGTCTATAAGCAATATTTACACCAAAAATGATAATTTTTATAATGTTATCATACCGAAAGCAACAAATGCGACACCCTTATCTTGTTATTTAGTGCAGCACTTAAATAATGAATAGAAAGTGAAACTTTAAAAAAATATGAAATGAAATATACATTGTCACGCTTTCACGCTTTGTGCCTTATGCAACATGCAACATCTCATCTCATTCACTACATTAAAACTATCATTCACAACATTTTTCATACAAATGAAAATTCATATGATATAATTTTACGGAAAATATCATGCGGATTTTTTACCATGTTGGTTTTTAAACGAAAAAGGGAGGTTGTAAAGAATGAAGATTTCAAAAAGTTTAATGAGTTTTATCTTGGCTTTATCAATGGTGATTTCACTGCTGCCGAGCATGGGGATTTCTGTACTTGCAGCGAACGAGTTTGAGGGAGGAGGTACGGAGGGCAGTCCGTATTTAATTAAATCCAATGCGGACTTAGTTAAGCTTGCCGCATTGGTAAAAAACGAAGATACTACATACAACAACAAAGGTGTGCATTACAAAATAGACGACAGCTATAATGACGAGGACTATGGCGCAAATAGCGGCGAAGTTCCAATCGGAACTGGGGATAGTATATCTGCCAAGCCATTCCTCGGTCAGTTTGATGGCAACGGCAAGGAGGTCAACTTAAAATTAGGCGCCACAAGTACTGATAGCGTTGGTCTGTTTGGCAATGTAGGCGCTGATGCAAGCATTAAAAACCTTGGTACAAGCGGTACAATAAATATTACAAAAGCATCTTTAGACCTTAACGCAGGCGGGGTTGTTGGATATAATGAAGGGACGGTCAACGCCTGCCATTCGAGTGTTACTATTACCACACACGCAACCTCTTATAATTTTACAGGCGGGGTTGTAGGACAAAATGCGTACAGCGGCAAAATTCTAAACTGCTATGCGACAGGAGCTTTAACCGCCTCCGCAGGCACCGAAGTGGATTTAGGCGGAGTTTTAGGATACAATAGATTCGGTGCAACTATAGATAGCTGTTATGCAACAGGCAAGCTCACGAAAAAGGGCAGCGCCTTTAATAACTACATAGGTGGAGTTGTGGGATATAATACACAGTCCACGGTCGAGAATTGCTATTTTGACACAACCACCACCAACCAGTCAAAGGGCGTCGGTGGTGATTCTTTCGGCACAGAAACAAAGGTAGAGGGTAAAACCACAGCCGATATGAAGTCGGACGATTTCATCGACACTCTTAACAATAACTTGAGTGAGACTCTATGGTTTAAGGATGCGCACAATATAAACGGTGGCTATCCTATTTTAGCATATAGTGCTGTATATTTTGACGGCGAAAGTACGAAAAATTCACCATTTTTAATTAAATCCAATGAGGACTTTGCTACACTTGCTAAATTGGTGAATGATGATATTGAGCCAAATACATACAACAACAAAGATGTGCATTACAAAATAGACGGTAGCTATAATGACGAGGATTATGGC
>CAZNYY010000362.1:0-2833 GCA_964577335.1 uncultured Oscillospiraceae bacterium
CGAGGATATCAGTTGCCCCGCCCGTGCCCGTGCCAAACCCGTCATAACAGCAACCACGCTGTCAAGCCTAAGGGATGAAACCGTGCCGCTTATCTCAGTATATTCCTGCACGGGTGGTACAATCTCGCCCACATCCAAAAGAGTACATTTTATGGCTGACCCGCCCGCCCTGTCAAGGTTTTCTGAAATAAAGACGGCGGTCTGCTCCTTCGCTATAAAAAACCAGTCCTGGTTATCACGAAAAATATCGCCAACCATTTCCCTTGTTATACCAAGGCTTAAAACAGCGCCTAAAATATCCCTGTGCGTCAAAGTTTCCCCGCCCGAGAGTTTTACTGCCGAAAGAGGGTACTTCGCATCCCCCTCAAAAACACAAACCATGCGCCTTGCCGCCCCTTCGTATCCGCCGAAATCGGCATGGGGCACACCTATTTTTGAGAGCATTTTTAAAACCATATTTAAGCGTCTTTCGTCCAAAAAGTCCGTAAAACGAGGCAGACCGTATTTTTCATAAAGAGAAACCGCATCCAATGCCTTTGCCAAAACCATTCTGTCCTCATCATTTTGCGCAGCTTTTAAAAGCTCTTTTCTGTTCATCGCCTGATAAGGCTTTGCAATAGACCTATTAATATAAGTGCAACAATCGGAGACAGGTCAAATGTCTGCGAAAAGCCGCTTAAAAGCTTTCTGATAGGTGCCAAAATAGGTTCTGTTACAGTAATCAAAAAATCATACCACTGGCTGCTTCGCAAAGGAAAAAAAGACAAAATAGCCCTTATAAGTATAAGGAAACGCAGTACATTTAAAAAAGAATACAGTATATTTCTAATTAAACTCATTTAAAAACTCCATGGGAAAACACCCTTGCTCTTTAGTTCATTTTTTATGTCGCTCGAGATGGTTACATTGTAGGGCGCAATGAGAAAAATTCCGTTTGAAACCTTTTGAATTTCACCTTCAAGCGCATAAACCACGCCGCTTATAAAGTCCAACGCCTTTACCGCTTCTTCACGTCCCAGCTCTTCCAAGTTTACCACCACGGCACGCTTTGCCTTAAGCCTGTCCGCAATTTCCCTTGAATCTTCATAGCTTTGCGGCTGAAGCACCGCCACCTCAAGCTGTGTGGTGGCATGTATATTTACAACACGCCCGCCGCCCCGTTTGGCGGCAAAATTTTGTTTCGGTTCGCTTTTTAGCGGATACATGGTATCCTCACTGTCATCTTCAAATTCTTCAAGTTCGTCATCAGCACCAAAAATCATATCCCCCAATTTACCGAACAATTTACTCATAATGTTTAGCCCCCCTAATTATAATTTCTTTCCCCAAATATAACCCTGCCAAGTCTTATAATGTTGGCACCTTCAAGTATTGCGACCTCATAATCCCCGCTCATTCCCATTGAAAGAAAATTCATATTACTATTATTATATTTTTTTGCCCCAATGTCAAGGAATAATTTATTTAATTCCTCAAAAACCTTTCTTGTGCCGTATTCAGAGGCAAAAAGCGGACCGATTGTCATAAGCCCTTCAATTTTAACATGTTTACGCTGTTCGTTTCCTTCTATAATACGCATTATATCATTTTTGTCTATCCCGTGCTTGCTTTCTTCTTCCGACATATTTATTTCAACAAGAGTTCGCACTATAATATCCTTCGCCGCCGCCCTTTTTTCAAGCTCGTTTAAAAGCTTGTCCCCGTCAGCGGAATGAATAAGGGAAACCCTGTCGATTAAATATTTAACCTTGTTACTTTGCAGGTGACCTATAAAATGATGTACAGCACTTTTGTCAATCACATCATATTTTTCCACAAACTCTTGCACCCTATTTTCGCCAATATTTTTTATCCCGTTTTCAATTGCAATATTAATCTTTTCGGGCGGTATGGTTTTTGTTGCCGCCACAATTGTAATGTCCTCGGGTTTTCTGCCCGAAATTTTTGCCGCATCCCGAACCTTCATATGTATTTTCTCAATATTTTCTCTAATTAAGTTCATTTTTATCCCTCTACCGCCACCTCGTCATAAAGCAGCAACCCGTTTTTCTTTAAATTATCTTCCTTTACTATTATGTAATGCTCATCCTTCCCCAAAACTGTGACCTCACGAAAGACCTTCTCAGCATTTGAATAAACATAAACCCCCGTCACACCGTCCACAACTTTAAGCGATTTTATCGGCAGCTTCAAACCCTCGTAACGGTTTTTTATTATATCAACATTAACCCGCCTGCGGTTTAGTAATCCGTCAACCTCCTGTGTGCAGGAAAAAACAACAACCTTGCTTTCGCCCTCGGCCTCCGACACGGAGTGTACCGATGCACTAACCAAACCCCCGCCGCCTTCATTAAACCTGAGTTTTACATTTGTGCCTACCTCAAACTCTTCCTTTTCAGGTATCACGGCCGCAACATACCATAAAAAGTTGTCAATAATCTTGCAGACATGACGACCCGGCTCCGCCTTTTCCGACGAATTCTTTTTTACGGGCGAGACGGAATTTATATCATCCGCCGTGAGGTTTTTTATGCCATCGGGGTTTAGTGCGGTTTCATACCCGTCAATCACGGAGGAAAACACACCCGCCGCAGGGGATGACACAAGCACCCTGCCGGAGCCTACAATCGCTTCAAGACGTGTTTTTTCAGCGCTGAGTGTTTCCAACACCGCCGAGCCGCCCCCCTCATTCATTGCGTTTTTCTTATCAATTAATCCTATTATTTCTTTTTTAACCGAAAATGCTTTTTCTAAATTGTTTTCAGAAGTGTACCTTATAATTTCAGCCGTTTTTTTCTCAATTTGTTCTTCCACCCTCAAAGCGTCGTCCGAA
>CAZNYY010000363.1:0-2831 GCA_964577335.1 uncultured Oscillospiraceae bacterium
AACGCCCCGATATAGACAGTATTTATATGCGTGTGTGCCAGGCTTACACGGGCAGCGGAGGATGGCCTGCCAGTATTTTTATGTCTCCCGACCAAAAACCTTTTTATGCGGGCACATATTTTCCGCCCGCACATTTTGTTAAACTGCTTGAAAGTATTAACCATAATTGGAGAAATAACAGAAAAGAGTTAATCAGCAGCGGCGATAAAATAATGAAATATTTGAGTGCCGAACAAAAATATGGGGCAAAAAACAGCGCAGACTTAGCCCACGGTGCATTTTCTGTATTTCGCCGCACATTTGATAAAGAATACGGGGGTTTTGGTGATGCGCCAAAATTCCCTTCACCCCATAACTTATTGTTTCTATTGGCTTATTCCGAGTATGCGGATAATAATCAAGCCCTCGAAATGGCAGAAAAAACGCTGATTTCTATGTACAAAGGCGGTATATTCGACCATATTGGCTATGGATTTTCACGTTACTCGATCGACCGGTTTTGGTTAGCCCCTCATTTTGAAAAAATGCTTTATGATAACGCTCTGCTTGCAGTGTCTTATTTAACGGCGTTTGAGCAAACCGGCAATAATGTTTATAAGGAAGCAGCGGAAAAAATATTTATTTATATTGGCAGGGAGATGACAAACGGGCAAGGTGGTTTTTACAGCGCACAGGATGCTGACAGCGACGGTGTTGAGGGCAAATATTATGTGTTTGTGCCCGACGAATTAATTGAAGTTTTGGGCAGGTCGGACGGTGAGGGTTTCAATAATTATTATGACATTTCAAGGCCGGGGAATTTCGAGGGGAAAAGCATTCCCAACCTCATAAAGCAAACACCTCCGTTTAACACCATGGACGAGCTGCTTCCAAAGTTGTACGAATACCGAAAAAGCAGAACAACCCTGCACAGGGACAATAAAATATTAACCGCATGGAACAGCCTTATGTTATGGGCGTACGCCGCCGCATACCGCATTTTGGGCGATGATAAATATTTAAACCCCATGCTGCGTTCAATAGAATTTATTGAAAAGCATCTTGCGGACGGCGACACTCTTTATGTGAGCATTACGGATGGCAAGCGCAGCGGCAAAGGGTATTTAGATGATTATGCTTTTTATGTTTTGGCACTTGTTTCAATATACGAATCCACTTTTGATGAGCGGTACTTAAACCGTGCATTGGAGCTTAATAATAAGGTCATCCAAGATTTTAATGATGAGGAAAAAGGCGGTTTTTATTTTTACGGAAGCGACAACGAGCAGTTGATTATGCGCACAAAAGAAAGTTATGACGGTGCAATCCCATCGGGCAATTCGGTTATGGCATATAATCTTGATAGGCTTTCAAAGCTTACCGGGGATGAGGGGCTTTACACTTTAGCCCAAAAACAAATGGAATACATGAACTCGCAAGCAAGCGAATATCCATCGGGCTTTAGTTTCTTTCTGTTATCAACACTCCCAACAAGAGATATCGTTTGTGTGTTAAAGGACAAGGTCGACACATCAAATCTTAAAATAAAATCAAATGATGTAATCAGGGTTTTGAAAAAATCAACCAAAGAATATCCCCTTGTCAATGATAAGACAACATTTTATGTTTGCAAGGGGCAAAGCTGCACGGCACCCGTTAATGAACTTTTATAGGATTGACTTTTACAGCAAAACCCGATAATATGGTTATATGAGAAACCCGTGCGCCGCTGAAACGGCAATGCACAAAATAATCCCTTATCATTCCTTGCCTCGTGATAAGAGCCTTTTAATTGCTATTTGCGCCCGCACAGGGGGCGGAACGGAGATTATTATGAAAGTTTATCAAAACCCAAATTGCAGGAAAATCAGAGGCAGCCATGTTTTGGAGATTAGCTGCGCCCACTGCAAATATTTTATTGCAAATTATCAAAAGGTGGGCGAAAGTAATCTTGTAAAAATGTATAATGACAGGATTATCGACGGTTCAATCGACTTTTCCCTTTACCACGGCGCCCTGATTTGCCCTAACTGCGGCGAGCGCATAGCCACAAGGTATACCACAAAAATAGACAAAAAGGAAGCGTATAGGTTAACGCCTTCCGCATTCAACAAAAAGAAGGTTCGCTGATGCCTATGGTGCTTTAATAATGGTTTCGTCAATATCACTGTTTTGTGCTGTGACCACCGCTTGCCCGTTCTCATTTCCAATTGTAATTTGCTCAAAGCCTTCATATACGACCGCGGTGGAGTCGGTATATTCATAGGTGATTGTTGCGGTGTCACCCTCTACCGAAACATTGTAGGAAGTAACCCACGGGCTTGACCATCGGATTGACCAAATGTCGCCCCCCGTTGCCATTTTCTGTTCCTCTTCAAATTTCGCCCTCATCCCTGCGCTCATAATATCGTAACGTGATTTCCCGTCCCTTGTCATCCAAGCCTTAGCCCAAATGTTCGCAAGCCGATATACTTCTGAGTTTTGCTCACCGCCCGAGGCGTTTGAAGATATATTTTCGAAGAATATTTTAAAGCTGTCATAATCTTTACTAAACTCTCGCAAAGGCTTATGAAAGATATTATCAAAATCATTTCTTAAATATGTGTAGCTGTACATTGCGCCTTTATACAGAATTTCATCTTTAATATTTACGGTTATACTATCCGCATTATCAATCAAACAAAGCATCAGCATGGCATTTTTGTAGACGCCATCAGCTTTCACCGTATTATTGATTACCGCTTTATCATAGTTATCAATAATATAGTTTAGTGTAACTCCGTAAGGTTCGCTGTCTGTTTGAATTTCAATTCCTTCAAGTTTCATACCCTCCGCAAAAGTCAAAAGTCCCG
>CAZNYY010000364.1:0-2829 GCA_964577335.1 uncultured Oscillospiraceae bacterium
TTCCGACAAGGTAGTCAGAGCGATCTAACTTTTAAAAAACCGTTTCAAGAGGGTTGATAAAGCAGTGGAGAATTCACTGTTTTACCAGCCCTTTTTGAGTTTGAATAAGATTTTCTCTTGCAGGTTGGGCATACCCTCATCAGATCGGCAGGATGTTTTAGTGTTTTTTTCTGATTGAAAGGATTGAAGTCATTACTTCTTTTGTAACCCAAGACATGATGAAAAGCTAAGTCAAGTTATTTTTGGATTGCTTAGACAGTATATTTTATCTACTGACAGGAAATAAATATAGACATGTTTGCCCATCATTACAGATAAAGGATGTGTTTTAGATGAAACCAGATATAATATACTACGAGCCCGACAGCTTAAACTATCAGCTTGGAGAAATGCTTTATAAAAAATTTAGTGATGTACCTTGGGTACAAATCGAGAGCCATAATAATATTGAAGAATTACGCAAGAATCAAAACTCAGAATTTCCAAAAATGAAACGCCACATTATAATCGGCACAAGAAAAACACACAAGTATGTTGAAAACAGTAAAACTTCTGATTATTTAGTGCCTTATACATCATCGGGCTGTACTGCGATGTGCCTGTATTGTTATTTGGTATGTAATTATAATAAATGTGCTTATTTGCGCCTTTTTGTAAACAGGGAAAAGATGATGGACAAATTAATCAAAACAGCAAATAAAAGCGAACGAGATTTGACATTTGAAATAGGCAGCAACAGTGATTTGATTTTAGAAAATACGATTACTGAAAATTTAATATGGACTATTGAACAGTTTGCAGAAAATGAAAAAGGATATCTTACATTTCCCACTAAATTTAATATGATAGATTCACTTCTTAATCTAAATCATAAAGGTAGAACAATAATTAGGATGAGTCTTAATCCTACAGAGATAATAAGAAAATTGGAATATGGGACTTCTTCTCTTGAAGAAAGAATATTGGCCATTAACAAAATGTGTGAAGCCGACTATAAAATAGGTTTACTAATTGCCCCTATCGTTCTTATTGATAATTGGAAACCAAAATATTTACAATTGCTTGATATGATGGAATCCTGTCTTTCTGATAAAGTAAAAAGTGAAATGTCTATAGAGATAATATTTATGACCTATAGCTATATTCATAGGGCAATCAATCATGAGGCATTTCCAAATGCGATAGAACTTTATGATCCGAATATAATGACCGGTAGGGGCAGGGGAAAATATTGTTACAAAGCCCCTATTCGAAATGAGGCGGAAGAATTTTTAAAGTTAGAAATCGAAAAAAGATTTGGTGCAAATATGATAGAATATATAGTTTAATAAAAGACACTATTGAAATAAAAGTCCCTGGGGATAACACAATAACACAAACACAAGGAGGCAAGACAGAACCTGTCCCCTTGTGTTTCTTGTGTTTCCGCCGATTTTTCTGTGAATTTTCTCAATTATTCCTGTAAAAAGCGTGTCTTGACTTTTTGCAGGAATTGTGATATTTTGTTAGTTGTAATATGCAACTAACAAGGCAAAAGGCTTAAAAAATGAATAAAAATAAAATTTAAATGCTAAAACTATTTAGTTGCGGCTTGCAACAATGGTTTTTTAAAGACAAATAAAATGAAAGAAAAAGGAGAAAAAAGAAAGTGGGAAAAAATATCTTTACAGAAACGCAGAATGATGGTAAGATGAAGCTAACCAATAACTGGGATTCACTGGAGGAAGCCGCGCAAAAAAATATTGCTTCCGCACACCGAGCAAAGTAATCCAGTTTTAACGAATCAATTAAACAAATCCGTGGGAAACCCCGCAGCCGCAGGTAATGTTAAATCGAACATCGCAACACTTGCGGTTCAAAGCCGGAATTCGGCAAGCAACGGCTTAAGCACGAAATCATCGTCGGACGGAACAGACGTTGAAAGCGGCAAGAGCAGTGATGTAAGCTTTGGGGCGGATGGTCCGCTCCTTGTTTCAAGCATTTCCCCAAATGGAAGCACCTCCGCCGGCGGAGATGAGGTCGGATTAAGACAGATGGTAACTTGGCTTGGCGGTGATGTGGATGTAAATTATAAAAATGAAGCAAAATATGTATATATACAGCCAAGCGTATCGAATCCAAAAGGCGGATTTCAATGGCAGGAACAAAAAACATTAGATAGCGTTACAGTCAAATTAGGCGAAAATGGAGAGGAACACACCTTTAAAAACGGAGAGGACTTTTCTGTAAATGATGGTGGGATATCCATGATAAATAAAAATAAAATTTTAGATACGTTTTTTGGTGATATCGGCGCTTATGGAGAGGAGCAGCCTGAACTAAGGCAAGCGATTAATTACATCACGCGTCTTTGCTATGAAGCCGGGGTTCCGGTTAAACTGGGCTTGGCAGTTGCATATACCGAATCACAAATGAGGCAGTTTGAAGGCGATAAAAAAGTAAAAATCAATGATAATGGCGGTTCAATTGATTGGGGCATGTTTCAACTGAACGATAGATGGCATCCGGTTACCGATGAAATGAAAAGTAATTGGCACGCTAACGCAAGGTATGGTATACAGCATTTGGCTAAATGCTATGGAGAGGCTAAAAGAAGCGGGCTTTATCCGGGAGATGAATTATGGAAAGCCACCTATTCAAACTATAATAGCGGCAGTCTTTCTGCTTATGCAAATCCGAAGCATACGGCCCATCAAGACACAAAAAAGCATGTGAGTAATTTTTGGGGGTACTATAATGAAGAATCGTGGAGGAAGCAACAATGAGAAGATATAATCATCCTATCATAAAGTCTATATTTTTAATGATATTCCTTATGTGTTTCATATT
>CAZNYY010000365.1:0-2824 GCA_964577335.1 uncultured Oscillospiraceae bacterium
ATTTACAATAGCCCACTCTCAATGTCTCAAGAATTGAAAAAAAGGCGATTAAAAAGCTTGCGTGTTGTCTTGAAAAATAGAATTTATAAAAAAAGTATCTGCATCAAAATTTTGATGCAGATACTTTTTTATTACTCAAAATCCTCCGCCGCAGGTTCCTCCGTCAAATACACAAGCGCACTTTCAAGTCTGCGTTCCTTTATTGATGTAACCTTTATATTAAGCCCAAACTCCTCAAGCTCAGGTGTGCTGCCGTCATCAGGTACATTGCCTAAAATGCCGAAAACAAGACCGCCGAAGGTTTCATACTCCTCGTCAGGCAAAAGTATACCTATGCTTTCAGACACCACATCAAGGGGTGCTGTCCCCTGAACACGCCATGTTCTTGAGTCAAGCCGCTCAATGGGAGGTGCTTCGATGGGAGCGGTGTTATCATCCTCAAGGTCGCCCACCAAAAGCTCCAGCAAATCATTAATAGTAACAATCCCGCTCATGCCGCCGTAATCATCCACAACCACGGCAAAATGGTTTCTGCTTTGTTTCATATTGCGAAACAGCACGTCTGCCCTCACCGACTCGGGCACGAAATACGCTGGCTGCACAGCGTTTTCCATAACACTCTTGCGTGATTTATCGCAAAGCCTTAAATAATCCTTAGCATATAAAACACCCACAATATTATCCGGACTGTCGGAACAAATGGGGTATATGGAGTGTCGGCTTTCGTTAATCGTTTCCTCCCACTGCAAATCGGTTTCTTCCATCCACAAAAGCGAAACCTCGGTGCGGTGGGTCATAATTTCTCCTGCAAAAGTGTCATCAAACTCAAATATATTTTGTATCATATCCTGTTCGTCAGGCAAAATGGTTCCTTTTTGTTTGCCTGCGTCAAGTATCATTCGTATTTCTTCCTCTGCATTGTCCTCGTCAACACTGTTCGGGTCAACACCGAAAACACGCAAAAGCCCGTTTGTTGATACTGTAAAAAGCCAAACTGCAGGGGTGAAAATCTTTGAAACTGCATAAATCAAGCCCGACATGCCAAGGGCTATCTGCTCGGCTTTTTTCATAGCAATGCGTTTCGGAATAAGTTCTCCCAAAAGCACTGTAAAATATGTGAGCAAAACCGTTATAAGGGCAACGGATAACATGTTAAGTACAGGTGCGGGAATATTAAGCCCCACTCCCGCGAACCACCGAACCATCCTGTCGGAAAAGTTTTCGGTAGCCACAGCACTGCTTAGCAAATTAATAAGTGTGATGCCAACCTGAATAGTCGCCAAAAACTCCGAAGGCTGTTCTGTCAGCTTACTCAGCTTTATCGCCCGTTTGTCACCCGCAGATGTAAGTTTTGCAAGCTTATTGTCGTTCATGGTTATAACCGCAATTTCAGCGCAGGCAAAAATTGCATTAAGTGCTATAAATATGAACTGAAGGGTAAGCAGCCAAAACAAAGGACTGTCTGCCAAAATAATAACCTCCCTAAATATGTTTTAATATATGCGAATAATAAGCTAATCATGCAAGGGGCGCATAAGATTTTCTGCAATAAAAAAACACACAACAATCAGGACAACGGTAATTGTCCCAAGCCATGTGCATAACAAGCCTATTTAATTTCCCGCCGTATATAGCGGTATTAATACGTCGCCCGTTAGGAGGTTCCGCATCAGGGTCTGCTGAGATGTCCACTATAATTTCACTCCCTTTCAAAAAGATTATAACAGTTTTTTTTTCACATGTCAATAATTATGCATAGATTTAATGAATAATTTTCCATCAATTTGTAAATTCTCTGTGAATTATGCGTAGACCACTTGATTTGGGGGGTGAAAAAGATATAAAATAAGCATGTAAATTTAAATCGTCAGGAGGAATGGACTTGAAGCAGAAGGCAAAAAACAAGTTTGTACAAATTTTAAAAAATAAATGGTTTATAAGGGCTGTGATTTTGGCGGTGATAGTGGGGGGCATAGCTTTTTTTGCACTGTCAAGAGGGGGCGAGAGGGCGGTAAATGCACCAAGGACAGAAACCGCAGTGGTAAGAAGAGATATAATAGCCACAATTACCGGTACGGCGGTTATAAAACCCAAGGATCAATATTCGGTGACTTCCCTTGTAAACGGTGAAATAATTTGGGCGGGTTTTGAAGAAGGGGATATGGTAAACCAGGGTGACGTTCTTTACAGAATAGATGCGGGTGATGTTGAGAAAAACATTGCAAGTGCGGATGTGTCGCTCAGAAAATCGCAAAGCAATTATGATGAAACACTTAAAACCAAGACGGATTTAAATGTTTTGGCAAGTGTTTCGGGCACGATAAAAACCATGTACATAAAAACGGGGGACACGGTTCAAAGCGGTGCGAAAATTGCGGATATTTATGACGATACGGTGATGGAACTGGTTGTTCCCTTTAACGAGGGAGATATCGGCAGTATTAATGTAGGAAGCACGGCGGAAGTGACCATTATCGGAAATCATGACACGCTATACGGCACTGTTTCGAGGATTAACAGCGGAACATACGCAAAGGCGGGGAATATGCTTGTGGGGGATGTGGTAATCAGTGTGCCAAACCCCGGAGTTATCACGGTAGATGACAGGGCAACCGCCTCGGTAGGGGAGATTGACTGTAATGACAGCGGCAGTTTTAAATACCTTGCGGAAAAAACGGTTACCGCTAAAACCAGCGGTGAGGTTGAGGCGATATATATCCGTGAAGGAAACCGTGTGGCGGCGGGAGATATGATAGCAGCCCTGAAAAGCGACACGCTTGGCAACACCATAAACTCAAACGCCCTAACGGTTGAAGATGCACAG
>CAZNYY010000366.1:0-2824 GCA_964577335.1 uncultured Oscillospiraceae bacterium
TATTATCTTTGTCGGGTTTGTAAGCACCAAAAATTTAACTCCTTCTTCCTCTGCATGGTGTACTTCCTCCTCACGGGCGGGCATCTCGTCCATCGAGCGGCGGTAAACTATATAAACTTCCTCCGCCCCAAGCCTTACCGCGCATCTTGCGGCATCCATAGCAACGTTTCCGCCGCCTACAACCGCCGCTTTTCTTCCTATATATACCGGCGTGTCAACCATAGGATATTTGTAACCCTTCATAAGGTTTATCCTTGTCAAAAACTCGTTTGCGGAATACACTCCGTTTAGTTCTTCCCCTTCAATTCCCATAAACGACGGAAGCCCCGCACCCGAGCCTATGAACACCGCCCGAAAACCCTGTTCAAATAAATCGTCCATCATCTCGGTTTTGCCCACCACAACATTTGTTTCTATTTTCACACCCATTTTTTCAAGCCAGCGGATTTCCGCCTTGACAATGTCTTTTGGCAGCCTAAACTCGGGGATACCGTACATAAGCACTCCCCCGGGCGTATGCAGTGCTTCAAAAATCGTAACGTCAAACCCCTCTATTGCCAAATCCCCCGCACAGGTAAGCCCCGCAGGACCCGCACCTATTACCGCAACCTTTATTCCATTCTTTTTAATTTCAATTTTTTCTTCGCGCCTGCTCTTTAAAAAGCTGTCCGCCGCAAATCTTTCAAGGCGACCTATTCCCACCGGCTCTCCCTTTATTCCTCTGACACATACCTTCTCGCACTGGTTTTCCTGCGGACAAACCCTGCCGCAAACCGCCGGCAGACTGTTTGTTTCTTTAATAGTGTCATAGGCGCCTAAAAAGTCGCCCGCTTTTATTTTCATTATAAATTCGGGTATCTGAACATTAACTGGGCAGCCCGCAACACATGGTTTATGTTTGCAGTTTAGGCATCTGTCCGCCTCATGCATTGCCTCCTCGTCGCTGTAACCAAGCGTCACCTCGTCAAAGCTTTTCGCTCTCTCGTCGGGGGGTAATTCCCGCATTTTTGTTTTGTTTTTTATCATATTAGGCATTTGCTATTCTCCTTTTTCAAGCCCTATCCGGCAACTGTGGTCCTTCTCTTTTTCTCTGTACATTGACGAGCGGCGCATAGCCACCTCAAAATCCACCAAATGCCCGTCAAAATCAGGTCCGTCAACACAGGCAAACTTTGTTTCTCCGCCCACAATTACACGGCAGCCGCCGCACATTCCCGTGCCGTCAATCATAATCGTGTTCATGCTGACAATTGTTTTAATACCGTGGGGACGTGTCAGCTCCGCCACAGCCCGCATCATCGCAAGCGGTCCTATTGCAATTACTATATCGTATTCCTCCCCGCCCTCGATAAGCTTCGCCAAAACATCCGTAACAAAACCCTTGTTTTGGTTAGAACCGTCGTCCGTCACAATATATGTGTTACGGCTTACCGCCGAAATTTCGTCCTCAAGTATAATTAAATCACTGTTTCTAAACCCCAAAACAGAGTCCACCTCCGCACCCATTTGCGAAAGCGCCTTCGCCTGCGGGTACGCAATCGCCGCACCCAGTCCGCCGCCGATAACACACGCCTTTTTAACCCCTTCAAGATGTGATGCAACCCCCAAAGGCCCCACAAAATCCCGTATATAATCCCCTTCGTTCATTTGCCCTAGCTTTTTTGTCGTGTTGCCTACCTCCTGAAAAATTATAGTTATAGTCCCTTTCTCCCTGTCATAATCGGCTATAGTAAGGGGAATTCTCTCCCCGTCCTCGTCAATTCGAAGCATAGTAAACTGTCCGGGCAGTGCCCGTTTGGCAACCCGCTTTGCTTCAACTACCATAAGTTTTGTCTGTTCGTTCAGTGTTTTCTTTTTCAGTATTTTAAACAAATGTTATCTCTCCTCACAAAAATCATCCTTCCAACACACGATACATTTCGGCCGCATCATCCTTCTTTACATGTTCGGAAAGCGATAAAATTTCAAATTTCATTTTTTTAGGACCCAAGCTGACCTCGACCGTGTCGCCAATCTTGACCTCCGCCCCCGCCTTTGCCGTGCGCCCGTTCAGTGTTATTCTGCCCGCTGTACACGCCTCGCTTGCGACGGTTCTTCTTTTAATTATACGTGAAACTTTTAAAAACTTATCAATTCTCATTTCTGCTCACCACCTGTTAATAGTATAACATACCCCCCATTTATATACAAGAAAATTTTGCACCCCTTGAACATCAATCAAATTTATGATATCTTATATCTATTCTTAAAGAAAAAGGTGAATTTTATGCCATATGAATTTAAAGAGCCTTCCGAGATAAAGCTGATAATCCTTTTTATTATAGACAGCTTTAACGCTCCCCTTGACAACGGGCAGATAACGGACATTTTTATGCACCACTCGTTTGTGGATTATTTTACTATGCAGGAGTGCCTTGACGAGATGATTGAGGCGGAGCTTGCAGACATTTATGTTGAGGACGGCATTCGAAAATATATATTGACACAGCTTGGACAAAACTCTCTCGGCTATTTTGCGGACAGGTTGCCAAAAACCGTGCGTGAAAAGCTTTTAACAAGTGTGCGCAGGTATCGAAAGCGCCTGAGGGAGGAACTTGAGGTAAGCGCCGTTTGGCGACCCGTAAACGAGCTTGAGTATGTGGTTGACTGCTCGGTTTCCGAGAGCGGGGCACCGCTTTTGTCGCTTAGTATCAGCGCCGGTTCAAAGGATGCGGCTCGTGAGATGGCAGAAAGGTTTAAGAAAAATCCGCAAAAAATATATTCGGAAATAATTCGTGTTTTTACAAAGTAAAGGTGCTGCACATTAAGTAAACCCCCGCAGGAG
>CAZNYY010000367.1:0-2822 GCA_964577335.1 uncultured Oscillospiraceae bacterium
ATTTTACGCCCTATCCGCCCACGGTAAGGTGCGTGAGTTTTATTATTTATATTTTGTGGGCAGAAAGGCTATGGAACTTAATGTGAAACCGACAATTTACATAGATGTTTTGTTTTTGGTGAATTTAATTATAAATTATGTTTTGCTTTACACCACGGCTAAAACAGGCAGGCTGAAAATAAACCGCCTGCGCTTATTCCTCGGAGCTATGTTTGGGGCGGTGTATGCGGTTTTAATGTTTTTTCCAAGACTTAATTTTGTTTACACAATGGGGGCAAAAGTGCTTATGTCACTTGCGGTGGTGGCAATAGCGTTTAATATCCACGGGGTAAGACTGTTTTTTAAGGCAGTGGGTATTTTTTATCTTGTGACATTGTGTTTCGGCGGCGGCGCTTTTGCAATTTTTTATTTTACCAATGCCGGGGCACTTGTTGGGGCACTTGTAAGCAACGGGATATTATACCTAAACCTGCCCTGGCAGATTTTGTTTTTGTCAGTCGGGGTATCGTACACCATTTTTCGCATTGTGATGAGAACCATGCAAAAGAAAATGTCAAGGGAAAACATGTATGTTGGGATACGGATAAGTTTTGGCGGGAAGGAAGTGGATTTGTGCGCCTTGGTGGACACAGGCAACGCACTTTATGACCCGCTTTCAAATGCGCCCGTTATTGTGGCGGAATATGAAAAAATGAAACCCATTTTGCCAAGTGAAATAACCGATGTGTTCGGCAGCGGCGGAGAGGATGATATTGACGCAATTTTGGGGATAGGGCATGGTTCGGCGCTTGCAAGCAGATTGCGGCTAATCCCCTTTTGTTCATTGGGTCGTGAAAACGGGATGCTTATCGGGTTTAAGCCTGACGGGGCATTTTTAAATGAAAATGAGTGTTTGAAGCCCGTTCCGGATGTCATTGTGGGTCTTTACAACAAAAGCTTGGCGAAGGACAAAAGCTATGTTGCGTTGTTACACCCTGAGATAGTATCAAGATAATATGGAGGCATGAGAAAGATGAAAATCATTGAGAGAATCAGACTGAAATTGCGAATTTGGCTGGCAAGAATACGGTTTTGGGGGGATGAGGTTTACTATATCGGCGGCAGGGATGTGCTGCCTGCGCCCCTCGGTGCCGAGGAGGAAGCAAGGCTGCTTGCAAAGCTTTCCGAGGACGGGGCAGGGGTGCGAAAAATACTGATTGAGCACAATCTTCGCCTTGTTGTTTATATTGCAAGAAAATTTGACAACACAAGTGTTGGCGTGGAAGATTTAACATCCATCGGCACCATAGGACTTATAAAGGCAATAAATACATTTAACCCCGCAAAGAACATAAAGCTTGCCACATACGCCTCACGTTGTATAGAAAACGAAATTTTAATGTATTTACGCAAAAATGCCCCGTCAAGAAACGAGGTTTCTATTGATGAACCGCTAAATGTAGACTGGGACGGGAATGAGCTTTTGCTGTCGGACGTTTTGGGCACGGAGAATGACACAGTACACAAAAGACTTGAAGATTGCGTTGAAAAAGAGCTTTTGCTGACAGCTATGCAAAAGTTGTCGGGCAGGGAAAAGCAAATTGTGAACATGAGGTTTGGTTTGTCGGGCTGCACTGAAAAAACCCAAAAGGAGGTTGCGGATATGCTGGGGATAAGCCAATCGTATATCTCTCGCCTTGAAAAAAGAATAATATCACGCTTGCAAAAGGAAATTGCCCGTATGGTTTAATCCTTGCATTTTTCCTAAAAATACTATATAATATTTCTAAAGACTATCTGAAAGGAAAAAAAGAACTTGAGCCATAAAGATAAATTTATTGAAATATATAACAAGCATATAATGAAAAGAGAGGGTGCGGATAAGCTTTTGGAGTATTTGACCTCAAAGGCGAGTGATTTTTTTGAGGCACCCGCAAGCACCCGTTTTCACGGCTCATACGAAGGGGGGCTGGTGGAGCATAGCTTAAATGTTTACGAGTGCCTGAAGGATTATGGTGAGAGGGAGCGTGCCAAAAAACTGTACTCCATGGATTTTTCCGAGGAGAGCATTGCAATTGCGGCACTTTTGCACGATGTGTGCAAAATAAACTGTTACAAGCCTTCCACAAGAAATGTTAAGGATGCGGCGGGGGTTTGGAAGAAGGTTCCTGTATATGAATTTTCGGACGATTTGCCATATGGTCACGGGGAAAAATCGGTTTACATAATAACGGGGTTTATGAAGCTTACCCGTGAGGAGGCGTTTGCCATAAGATACCACATGGGTTTTTCGGGCGGGGAGGACGACAGGAACGTAAGTTCGGCATTTGAAATGTTCCCTCTGGCGTTTGCCCTTTCAGTGGCGGATATGGAGGCGACGTTCTTCATAGAAAGCAAGAAAAAGTAAATATTAAGCGGTGTGCCGACGGCACACCGCTTTTGCATTTGCCACTCTTTAAAACGAAACCATCTTACTGTCAGGCACAAGCAAAATATGCGTAACACCCGCATTTAAGGTTATTTCGCTGCCGTCCTCCGTTTTAAAAACTGTGGGTGCGCTTCGAGACGCTTTTGACCATGTAACGGGAACCTTTTGCCCAAGTGTGATATACCAGCCGCTGCCTCCGCTTGTGGTATTTAAATTAAGTCTTGCGGTTCCGTCCCCCAAAAGCGGGGCACGAACATTTTGTATAATTATATTCTTTGCATACAAAACCGTGTCGGACTGGGTTTTATGCTCATCACCATTTATGTATCTCTTATAAACTTCGGTTTCCTCATTATATTTATATGAAATGTTGTAAAATCCGGCATATTTAATTGTAAGCGCTTCGGCAATATCA
>CAZNYY010000368.1:0-2809 GCA_964577335.1 uncultured Oscillospiraceae bacterium
AGTTTTATTATTTATATTTTTGTGGGCAGAAAGGTTATGGAACTTAAAATGAAAAAAAGTAAACTAATTGTTTTGGCCTCGGTTTTGGCCATGGTAATGCTCTTTTCCCTTGCAGCTTGTACAACAACATCACAGGGGGATGCGGAAGAACCGGTAACAGGTGCTACGGATGTACCGGAAAAAGAAGTTTTGATTATGGGCACTAATGCGGAATTTCCTCCATTTGAGTACATAGGTGATGACGGCGAGGTTGACGGGTTTGACGCAGCTTTGGTAAAAGAGATAGGCAAGAGAATTGATGCTGAGATTAAAATTGAAAACATGGAATTTAAATCGCTGATCGCATCTCTTGACAATGGCAAGCTTGACCTTATTGCCGCTGGTATGACGGTTACGGAAGACAGGAAACTAGAAGTTGACTTTTCGGAGGCATATTTTAACGCCGTACAGAGAATTGTTGTGCCTGTGGACAGTGACATTAAAACAGGTGACGATTTAAAGGACAAAATTGTGGGCGTTCAGGAAGGCACCACGGGTGACCTGATTGTAAGTAATGAGGACCCTGAGGATGGCAAAATATATGGAACTAAAGAAGTTAAGAGATATAAAAAGGGTATTGACGGCGTTATGGACTTGGTAAACGGACGTATTGATGCGGTTGTTATCGACTCGAACCCCGCCGGGGAATACGTTAAAAATAACGAAGGCAAAATTATTGATATTGACAGTGATATGGAGCCTGAGGATTATGCAATAGCCGTTAAAAAAGGCAACAGCGAATTGCTTGAAAAAATAAACACCGCTTTGAAAGAAATTAAAGCAGACGGAACATATGACAAGATTGTTGACGAATATATTCAGTAAAAATACAGCATAAAAACGGGCGGCGGCAAAAGCCGCCGCCCGCTTGCTTTTAAAAACCATAGTATTTAAGGAGATTTTCTCTTGAATGAACTTTTAACTAAAATTTATCAAGTTATAATAGAAGGTAACCGCTACAAACTGCTTATAAACGGTTTGGGCGTAACCTTGCAAGTAACGTTTTTTGCCGCTTTGTTCGGTCTTGTGCTGGGGCTTATACTGGCATTTATGAGGTTAAACGACAAGGCAGAAGGTATTTTTCGCCTTCCCTACATATTATCCTCATCGTATATTGACATTATAAGGGGCACCCCGTCAATGCTTCAGCTGCTTATAATATACCATGTGGTTTTTGGCGGTGTAAAAAACATACCTGCCATTGTGGTTGCCATAATTGCATTTTCAATTAACAGCAGTGCATATGTGGCAGAAATTTTTCGGGGCGGGATACTTGCCGTCAGCCAAGGGCAGACCGAGGCGGGTATAAGCCTTGGGCTTACAAAGTTTCAAACCATGAGGCATATAGTTTTTCCGCAGGCACTTAAAAATGCGTTTCCCCCGCTTACAAATGAAGTAATTGTTTTGATGAAAGAAACGGCTATTGTGGGGTATGTTGCTTTGCAGGATTTGACAAAGGCGGGAGATTTTATTATAAGCCGTACTTACAATGCGTGGATTCCGCTTTTCACTGTTGCGATAATTTATTTTTCAATAATAAAAATCCTCACCAAGGTTTTCAGCTCAATGGAGAGGAGGCTTCGTAAAAGTGATTTACGTTAAGGATTTGAAAAAAAACTTCGGCAAGGTTGAGGTTTTAAAGGGTATTACGGAGGAAATAAACAAGGGTGAGGTTGTGGCGATTATAGGCCCATCAGGCTCCGGAAAAAGTACGTTTTTACGTTGCCTGAACCTTTTGGAACGCCCCACCTCCGGCGAGATTATAGTTGACGGGCAGGATATTTTAAAACCCGGCTGCAATGTAAATTTAATTCGCCGTAAAATGGGGATGGTGTTTCAGCAGTTTAATTTGTTTGCACATTTAACGGTGCTTGACAATATAACGCTTGCACCTATAAAACAAAAGATTATGACACCTGCTGATGCCGAAAAAAGGGCGCGTGACCTTTTGGGGCGTGTAGGTGTTTTGGAAAAGGCTGATAACTATCCGATACAGCTTTCCGGCGGGCAGCAGCAGCGTGTTGCAATTGCAAGGGCGCTTGCTATGAGCCCCGAAATAATGCTTTTTGACGAGCCGACCTCCGCACTTGACCCTGAGATGGTGGGCGAGGTTTTGGATGTTATGAAACGCCTTGCGAAGGACGGGATGACCATGGCGGTTGTAACCCATGAAATGGGGTTTGCAAGGGAAGTTGCGGACCGTGTGTTTTTTATGGACGATGGTATGGTGGCGGAGAAGGGCTCTCCCGAGGAACTGTTTACAGCACCCAAAAACCCTCGTACTGCCGCATTTTTAAGCAAGGTTTTATAAAGCAAAACTTAAAAGCCGCTCTCGTTTTGAAAGCGGCTTTTATTATAGGCGGATTATATCTTCATTACCCTCTGTCAGCTTTTCAAGCCCGCTTTTAGTAACCAAATAAGTGTTTTCCGTACCCACGGCGCCGATTTTCGGGAACACAAACTTAGGCTCTAAGGCTATCACCATATTTTCCGCAAGCGGGACCTTAAATCTCGGTGCCAAGACGGGCAGCTCGTTTATCTCTACACCAAGACCATGCCCCACAAATTTTGCCTGCTGGGACATTCCCATAAAATTATCTCCAAACCCCGCCTTCTCTGCTTCTTCCACAGCGATATTATAAAGCTCCTCACATACGGCACCAGGCACCGCCCGCTCGGCAATGCGGTTTTGTATTTCAACCGATAAGTTATGCGCCTTGTAAGCCTCGTCGGGAAGATTGCCTTTTGCAAAGGTTCTGGTCATGTCGGT
>CAZNYY010000369.1:0-2802 GCA_964577335.1 uncultured Oscillospiraceae bacterium
TTTCTGATTTAAAAAGGGTTGGTGTTATTTCATCCCCGAACCAAGATTCCTGTGCGATATATCCGCTAAGAACCAATACATTTTCTGTTTTCCCTGCATTCTGCACCTGTTTGAATTGCCAGAATTTATTCATTTGTCTGTTCACCTCCATTTTTAATCGCCCAATTCCCGGCATGGCTTAAATCTACGAAATTCCCATTGCAAAGGTATCTTTCGCCTCCAAGTCCGGGGGGCAGCTTATTCATATCCTCCAATTCCCGTATATCGTCCGCTGACATCCAACCGTTCTGACGGGCTATGGCATAACCGTTCATGCGGCTTTGGAAATCGCCCCGCAAAAGCCCGTCAACATTGAACTTCACAAAAACCTTTCCCTTTTCACCGGGCAGGAGCAGCTTTTGGCAGATGCTCTGCTCAATCCGCACCAGCCATGGGCGGACGGTGTTTACCACAAAATCAAGGCTCTGCTGTTCAATGTTTGAAAAGCTGGACTTTTCCAGGTCTGCCACCATATGGGGTGGAACCCTGAAAATCCTGCAAATTTCATTTACCTGAAATTTACGGGTTTCTAAAAACTGTGCCTGCTCCGGCGGTATGGATATGGGTTTGAAGTGCAGTCCCTCCTCTAAAATTGCCACTCTATGAGCATTTGATGACCCTGCATAGACACTGTTCCAAGCCTCTCTCACTCTTTCCGGGTCTTTCACTTGAGAAGGGTGTTCCAACACTCCCGACGGATTACCGCTGTTGGAAAAGAAACGGCTGCCGTATTCCTCGGCGGCAATGTTCAAACCGATTGCGTTCTTTGCCATCGCAATGGGCGAATATCCCACAAGCCCGTTAAACCCCAACCCCGGAATGTGCAATACATCCTGCGTACCAAGTAAAATAGTGCCGCCACTGTCCTTTGTGTAGCTGTAAGAAAGGGCGCCGCTCTTATCTCGGTCAACCATCATCCTGTCCGGCATTAGCGGCCAAATGGACTGCATTCGCCCACGTCCATCACGAATAATCTGTGCATAGGCGTTGCCCCATAACAAAAGATGACTTACCAGCGTTTCTCTGAAAACGAAGGAAGTCATCTCAGTATTCGGTTCGTCATGTAGTAAAAAGTACAGTGGATGGGTGTAATCCTTTTCCTTTCCGGAGCCGGTGTATCTGTATGTGTGCAGTGGCAGACTGGCGATGGTTTCGGAGAGAATTCGAACGCAGGCATAGACCGCTGTGGTCTGAATCGCCGTCCGTTCATTAACCACCTTACCCGACCACGTAGAACCGAAGGAAAAAAATCTGCTGCCCAAGATGTTTTTAGGCTTGTCACGGGACCTGCGGCCAAGCCACGCTTTTACCCAATTCATAAGATTAATAACCCCCTCCCGTCGACATCATATACACTCTTTTCGTGTACACCTTCATTTCGTATTGCTCTATCCAGCGCCATAATAGCAGCTACAACGCCGTCAATTCTCTCTGTGGAATGTTTTTTGCTGGGCTTTATATTTTCTGCGGCATCGGTTTCCACGCACACATTATCAAAGTTCCACCTAAGGACAGGGTGCATATTATGGATAATTCTATTTTTTAGTACCAGTGTGAAAATTTCTTTCGTAGGTGGCGACATATCCTTAAAGCCTTGACCGAAGGGAACCATTATAAGGCCCTCATCTTGTAAATTAAGTATTATTTGTGTTGCATTGTAACGGTCATAGGCAATTTCTTTTATTACGAACCTACTTGCGATTTCCTTAATATCTTCCTCAATTCTGCGATAATCAACCACGTTGCCCGGTGTTGTCCGTATATGCCCCTGCACTTCCCATACATCATAGGGAACATGGTCTCGGTTGACGCGCTGCTTTAAATTATCCTTCGGAATCCAAAAATGCGGAACAATAATATACTTTTCAGTTTCGTCCCTTGGGGGAAACACTAAAACAAATGCCGTTAAATCGAGTGTTGTGGAAAGGTCAAGACCTGCATAGCATTCACGACCGCGCAGTAAATTTATATCCACTGTTTCATCGCAGGAGTCCCATTTTTCCATGGGCATCCAACGCAGGGATTGTTTCACCCATTGGTTGAGCCTAAGCTGACGGAACAGGTTCTCTTCAGCAGGGTTTTCTTTTGCAGAGTTACACGCTGCCCTTACCTTTTCAATGTCTATGGTATGTCCAAGTGACGGGTTGGCTTTGTACCAGTTATCTTCATTGGTCCAATCCTCATCATCAGGGAGACCGTAAATAACAGGATAAAACGTCGGGTCTATCTTGCGTCCTTCCAAAATGTCAATCGCTTTTTGATGTACCTCCCAGCAGATGGAGTTTCGGTCAGTTCCTGCTGTTGTTATAAGGAAAAACAAGGGCTGAGTTCTTGCGTCCCCGGAGCCTTTTGTCATAACATCATATAAATCACGGTTCGGCTGAGCATGAAGCTCGTCAAAAATAACGCCGTGTACATTCAGACCGTGCTTGGTAAATGCCTCGGATGACAGAACCTGATAAAAGCTGCCTGTGGGCTTATATACAAGTCTTTTTACAGACATAATCGGTTTGATTCTCTTTTTTAGAGCAGGGCATTGCTCCACCATTTCAACCGCCACATCAAATACGATTGATGCTTGCTGACGGTCACTGGCGCAGCCATAAACCTCAGCACCCCACTCCTTATCGCCACAGGTAAGGTACAGCGCAACAGCGGCGGCAATTTCTGATTTACCGTTTTTCTTTGGAATTTCTACATACGCAGTATTGTATTGCCGGTATCCGTTTTGTTTTACCGTCCCAAAAACATCCCGTATAATTT
>CAZNYY010000370.1:0-2792 GCA_964577335.1 uncultured Oscillospiraceae bacterium
TCGTATGTAAACAACTGATTAGACATAGCTCCTATACCAGTATTGGCATTAAATTTAACTTCATAATTAATTGCTAACCACTGTGCGTAAAGCTGAACAACATTGCTGCCGTTATCGTCATCTATTTCATCGGATTCACCAACTAATGCTGTTTCAGTAATTTCATAGCCTTTCGAAGTATTCCAACCGGTAAAATTATAACCCGTCTTTTCAAGAACAGGCAATGTTCCGTAAGGATCATCTTCTTGTTTAAGCACAAAATCAATTGCAATGCCTCCGTTAGTTTCAAAAATAACCTTGACAGATTTATCTTGCAGTATCCATTTGGCAAAGAGCGTATGATTGATTTTCTTATCAACAATAGTCGATGAATTAACCGTCGCACCCGCGCCCGCAGCATTATCAACCCAACCGCCAAACTCGTAACCATCCCTAATTAATGTGGGTAGCTTACCATATGGCTCGCCTACGGTTACGGTTTTGTCTATTGCCGTACCTTCGCCTCCTTGTTTATTAAAACTAACGACTACAGAAACCATGTCCTCCATATTACCGTTGTTGCAAGCAACAAAAGCGAAAGACAAACTTATCGTCATTACCAATAAAAGAGTGTTTATTAGCTTATTTTTCATTCTTTTTTTATTTTCCCTTACTTTAATTTATTATGATTATTAAAATATTGCATAAACTACAATTGCCTAAATATCCATTTTTTAAAAACTGTGTCATAGTAATATTATTATAACTTTTCTAATGGCAAATAACAATGGAAAAATTTTAATGAATTATGGAATTATTTTTGCAATGATTCGCAAATACAACAAAACAGTAAATATTGCAGCTACGATATCATAATTAGTGTATTGCTCAGCAACTTTCTTCTCGTATTTACTCAACTGGTCACTATGAAGCACAGAACCTGTCTTATTTTCAACCAAAATTATTTGGCTTGTCTTCTTTGACACGATTAGGATATCAATATTGTCTTTTTCACGATAAACAATTATAATACCTACCAATATTTGTTCATTATATTATTCTTAATGCAAGGCATTTATGATTTTTCTAATATGTATTAATCATCTTTTTATTCCAGTACCAAACATCATGCAATGAACAACCTTTCTTCCGCCTGAATGCCATGTGTAAGTAGAGTGTTTTGGTTTTCCATCCTCAATATATACTATTCTGCCTATATCCTTTATAACATTATGCTTAGAATTTTTAATAGCGGTGGGTGCCTACTCATAATCAAATATGCAACATTTATTCATTCTCTTAACCCCATTTATATGAGCGATTTCATTTAATCAAAAATCTTTTTTAAATACTCTTTCAGTTTTATATAGGCGTAAAGTCTTCTAATCCTTTTAGCGAACTTAGACTTCCATCATAGTACCATGCAATTTTACTTTTATTGGCATTAATCGTTGCCATAGTTTTTCGCCATGAGTCTGTAAGTCTATATACATACTTATTAAATTGCTAAGTTTATCGGCACAGGCTATTTGCTTGACCGCTAGTGACGCAGATTTTAGGCTGTCAATTGTCGCTTGTTTTCGCTCTTGCCAAGTTTAGATTTATCTTCTGATTCACTTACTACAAGCTGTGCAACTGTTTGCCCAAATAAGTTGATAAGCTCCTCAATATCAGTATCTGTATATTCTAATGTGTCGTGCAGTATCCCGCCTATTAAAGTTTCTTCATCGCAGCCACTTGCTGCAAGTATTCCATAAACTTCCATAGGATGAACAATATAAGGGATGTCTGTACCCTTTCTCTTTTGATTTCTGTGCTTAACAGCAGCAAACTCTATCGCCTCATGTATGTTTATACTCATAGACAAAGTTTATCATAAATATGTTATTTTTTCAAGTAATGCCAATAATATCCTTATTTGAAGTATTACTTTTCATTTATTTCCTACTTAAATTTAACTATTCAGCTTGCATTTATGTTTATAAGTAGATTAAAATCTTACATTTGAAATACTTTATTTTTAAAATATTGAAAAAAAGGGCTTACATAAAATCAATAATTATTGACACACTTATTATTTTGTTTTTTCAGGTTTCAAATCCCCTCATCTCGTACGTTCTGCGACTTCACACCTCATTCTCGGCACTTCGCAGAACGCTATCACAGCATCATCAGTTAGGGCTAGGATTTCAACATCAGCATTCACAAACCACTGGTCTATGCTTGTCGGCAGTTCGGGCTTTGTCATTTTTATCATTCCTCTTTCAATCAGCAGAGCTATGTATCATTTCATGTATTTGATATGAAGCCCTAAAAACCCCGCTATCTCTACTTTACTCTGTGGTGCAGTGCAAAAATCTATTATTTTTTCTTCTGTTGTTATAGGTGTACCACTATCCGTATTTACATACCATTGCCAATGGTTTTTAGGATTTTGTGGGTCAGTTCCTTTCAGCCTGCCACCCGTGATAAGCGGTTCTATATGTTTTCGCATTTGGAAATTGCTTAGTCCGAAGTGTTGTTCAATTTCCTTTTTACGGCGGGGTGCTCGACAGAATTCAAGAATATTTTCATCACTTGCAATCGGCGGCTCGAAGCCTACCGTAACATATCTTTGGTTATTGCTTGTCGGATAATTCGGAAGTGTCATTATAAGTTTGCCGTTTTTGACGAGCGGCATTATAAATGTGTGCGTCGCATAATGAGAGGCTTTCAACCCAAGCCACCTGTATATTTCCCTTCCCAGTCGCGGTGTTTGGCAGTATTCGATTAATTCCTGTTCCTTAGTCTTACCGCTTGTTTCGTCTACCTGT
>CAZNYY010000371.1:0-2786 GCA_964577335.1 uncultured Oscillospiraceae bacterium
ATCTTGACATCACAAGCCGCTCCAGAAGCTTTTTGCGGAGACGGTTCCCCATTATATACCGTGAATGTATGAAGCGGGGAATAGATGTGGCGGTAAACTGGATACCTGTGGTGCCGGCACAGCATTATTTTATGGGCGGTATTAAAACAGATGTCCATGGAAGAACAAACATTGAAGGGTTGTACGCTTGCGGAGAGTCGTCCTGTACGGGTGTTCACGGTGCAAACAGGCTTGCCAGCAACTCGCTTTTGGAATGTTTGGTGTTTGGCGGGCGCAGTGCGGCGGATATAAATAATAGTTTTAGCGGAATGAGAACCGAGCAAAATGTATCATCTGTTAAACAGGAAAATGAGTTTGATTTTGAAACCTGCCGCTCTCAAATGAGGGATGCAATGACTAAGAAGGCAGGAATTATAAGAAATGCCGAGGGGTTAAAACAAGCGGAGGAGCTTGTGGAAAGCTTTTTGGAAAAATTGTCCGAAACCCGTCTTTGTACCATGGCGGAGGTGGAAACCCTCAACATGGCAACGGTTGCGACGGGTATTGTAAGAGGGGCGCTGGCACGCAAGAAAAGTGTGGGCGCACATTTTCTCAGTGACGGGGAAAAGTGAGATACGGAGGAATTTTATGCTGAATATGCTTTTGGTTGACGAAATAATAAGAAATGCCTTAAAAGAAGATGTTGGAACGGGAGACATTACCACCGAATCGGTTATAGGAGAGGAAGTACAGGTTTTCGGAAACCTCATTGCAAAGGAAAACGGGATTATTTGCGGAATGGGCGTTTTTGAACGTGTTTTTTATGTTATCGACCCCGATATTAGGGTTACAGCTTTTGTGGCGGACGGTGAATATGTGGAAAGCGGCAAGATTATTGCCGAAATTTCCGGCAGCGCAAGGGGAGTTTTGACGGGGGAGAGGGTTTCACTTAACCTGCTTCAGCGAATGTCGGGCATTGCAACCGCCACAAACACCTATGCAAAAAAGCTTTCGGGTACAAAAACAATGGTAACCGATACAAGAAAAACCACCCCCGGGCTTCGTGTGCTTGAAAAATATGCGGTTTTAACGGGTGGAGGAAGAAATCACAGGCACAATCTTTCCGACGGGGTTTTGATTAAGGACAATCATATAAAAGCTGCGGGGGGTATTAGTGAGGCGGTGGCAGCCGCACGGGAAAAGGTTCCCCACACTATAAAAATTGAAGTTGAAACCGAAAACCTTGATATGGTGCGTGAAGCACTGGGCAGCGGTGCGGATATAATTATGCTTGACAATATGAGTATTGACAAAATTAGGGAAGCAGTCAAATTGATAGACAAACGTGCGCTTACGGAAGCCTCCGGCAATATGGATATGCGTGATATTACGGAGGTGGCGGAGGCAGGGGTTGACATAATATCCATAGGCGCCCTTACCCATAGTCCAAAAGCGCTTGATATAAGTTTAAAGTTTGTATAAAAAAGGAGATGTGATAATTGGGGTTTCTTTACGAAACACATTTGCATACTTCGGAGGTAAGCAGATGTGCGGTAAGCAGCGGGGAGGAAATGGCGAGAGCATTTAAAGAATATGGTTACACAGGAATAATAGTGACGGACCATTTTTTCAACGGCAATACGACAATTGATGCAAATATTAAGTGGGAAGAAAAGGTTGAACAGCTTTGCAGGGGTTATGAAAATGCAAAAAAAACGGGTGACAAGATAGGGCTGTCGGTGTTTTTTGGCTGGGAATATAATTATAAGTCAACGGAGTTTTTGACCTACGGGCTTGACAAGAAATGGCTTTTGGATAATCCTGATTTACTGGACTGGAGCTTGGATGAGTATTTTGAACGTGTGAAACAAAGTGGCGGTATGCTGATACATGCCCATCCTTTTAGGGAGGCGGAATATATTCATAAAATACGTCTTTATCCCGACCGTGTTGATGGTGTTGAAACAATCAACACACATAATTTCGACAATGCTTATAATATTAAGGCAATTGAATATGCCAAAGAGTATAACCTGCCCCAAACCTGCGGCACTGATGCTCATGCGGCAAATGTAACAAATCTCGGAGGAATGATTTTTGAACATCCGCTTGCGGATATTTTTGATTTTATAGATAGGGTTAAAAGCGGCAAGAACTACACTTTGAAGGTTTAAAAGTTTAGGCTTTATATGATAAATTTCGGGCATATGGTAAAGACTAATGTATAAACCAATGCGGAGGTTTATGCATATGAAATTTTGCAAGAAATATGATTTATTTTTTATTTTTATCGTCCTTATTTTAAGTGTGGCTTTTTGGTTTTTGTACAACACCATTTTTTAAAACATGAAAAACAGCGAGAAAAATCCCGCTGTTTTTCATGTAGATAAATAAAACTTCGCCATGTAAAGTGTCAAATCTTCTTGTCTTCGTCGAGTGTTTCTCCGTCCCAAATGCTGTCAGCGTCATACTTGTCGGGCTTATGCCAGTCGTCCGGTTCACTCAAAGCCGTTTCATATCCGTGCCTGTACGGCGGAGAGAACTCACGCCTGGGGTCACAAGAACGATTGTCGTGAAACTCCTTTTTAAACATAACAGCACCTCCTATTTTATTCGGAAATAACCCTACACATATATTATACCATATAACATATAACTATACAATAAATAGGGAATACTTTTTCGGAGTTTTTCGTAATTTCCTATGTTATAAATAAATATTCAAAAAAAGAAGGGTTTTTGAATGTCAATGTAGAATAGGGTATTAAGGCGGGTCATACGTCCGCCCTTTTATATTACAATAAATT
>CAZNYY010000372.1:0-2767 GCA_964577335.1 uncultured Oscillospiraceae bacterium
TGATCAAGACAATTTTTTCGACTGGGAAACGGAAACAAAACTTATAAGTGCCATTGTGGGAGAGATGATATATGAAAGACCCTCGGGTGCTGAGGTTTTGGCAACACTTAAAGAAAAGTTCCCGAATAACGCACATCCACGTATTCACGCTACGGATTCGATTCTTGAAGATATAAAAGAACTTGTTAAAACGGACAGTCATGCGGAAAAATGGTATCAAAATGCGACGACCTCGGCGGAAACCTATATAAAAGCACCTCTGAGGGAGTACGAGATACCTGACGGAATAAGACTTTTAAGCGTGTCAAGAGAAGTTAGAAACAGGGTGCAGACGTTGACATTTATGTATAAAATGACAGAAGATGAAAGGTATGCGGAGCGCGCATGGAGAGAACTTGAAAATGCGGGCAACTTTAAGGACTGGAACCCACGCCACACTTTGGATACCGGTGAGATGCTGGCAGCCTTTGCGACAGGCTACGACTGGTTGTATGACTATTTGGATGAAACGCAAAGAGAGTTTTTAAGGGAAGCAATAATTAAAAATGGTTTAACTCCTCTTATGGACGACTATTTTGATAACCCAAGGGACAGAACATTTTATTGGAGCGTTGCGGCACAGCCGAACAACTGGAACACCGTTGTAAACGGCGGTGCAATTATGGCGGCGCTTGCCATAGCGGATGAGGAGGAGGAAATAGCCTCTGTAATATTGGAAGAAGCAATACATTCTCTTGAACAGTCACTAAACCTCTTTGCGCCCGACGGTGCATGGTTTGAGGGGCTTGGCTACTGGCAATACACAGTGCAATTTATGGCAAAGGGATTGTACGCAATGGAAACGGCTTTAGGTACGGATTACGGTTGCTTTAAAGCCCCGGGCATAAAAGACACGGGTTATTTTCTGTTTGATATGCAGGGAGCGGGAGGACCGTTTAACTTCCATGATATGGGTGAGGGGTATGTCTCGGCACCTGAAACCTTCTGGCTTGCAAACAGGCTTGATGATGAGAACCTTGTAACGGCACGCCTAAACGCAATGGACGAACGTTCACTTGCGGGAAATGTTATGGATTTGCTTTGGTATAAGGGCGAGCCTGAGAACAGAGAAGTAAATCTTAAAAACGACAGTTATTATCGTGATACCGAGGTTGCCTTGATGAGAAACGGATGGGATAGTGCAAACTCAATATTTACGGGCATACAGGCAGGAAAAAGTAATATCCCCCACTCGCATCTTGACAGCGGAACATTTATACTTGATGCGAACGGTGCAAGGTTTGCAATGGATTTGGGAAGCGAGAACTACAACTTGCCCGGTGGATTTAATAAATACAGAAACCGTGCGGAGGGGCATAATGTTCTTGTAATAAACCCCACCGCGGGACATGACCAGATACATGCTTCAACCACAAAAATTGTCGAATTTGAGGCGGGGGATGCGAACAGCTATGCCATTACTAATTTGACAAATGCGTACGCAAATAATGTAAATGATTATCATCGTGGACTTATGCTGAATAAATATGACTCTACGGTAATTGTTCAGGACGAGGTTAAAAGTGACAAACCTATGGAAATATACTGGTTCATGCATACAAGAGCGGGTATTGAAATTGAGGAAGATGGTCGTTCTGCACGTCTAAAATATAAGGGTATTGAACTTGCGGCAAAAATACTAAATGATGATATTGAGGCGACGTTTACCGTGATGGACCCCGTACCATTGCCCACAACCCCCGATGTGCCGGGGCAAAACCCGAATATAGGTGTGAAAAAGCTTGCAATTCACTTTGAAGATGTAACAGAACTAAACTTGTCAATAGGCTTTATGCCCATATTCACAGGGGACGATATTCCTTCGGCGGAAGAATTCGGAGAGGTTATGCCGCTCGCCGATTGGGAACTTGTGGAGGGCGTTGAAAGACCGCCCGCACCAAAGCTCACAGACCTTAAGGTGGACGGAGAGGACTTTGACTTTTTCCATCCCGACGTTACTGCATATACAATCAACCTTCCGCCTGCCGAACATAGAATTCCCGTTGTGGAGGCTGAAGGCGAGGGCGAAATTGAGATTATTTATCCCGAGGAACTTTCTGGGATAATCCGTATAAGGCTTACAAGGGACGGAGTACACAATGTGTATATAATCCATGTAAACCTTACGGCACTGGTAGGCGCACCCATAGGCTATAAGGAAATTGACGTCAAGGAAATCACGGTATCCGACCAGCCCCAGCCCGAGAACCATAAGGACAATGTGGTTGACAGTGATTTGGATACAAGATGGTCAGCGCAGGGCGCACCGTGGATAAAATTTGATTTCGGAGAGCGAAAGACTATAGAAATGATTGGTTTGGCGTTTTACTTGGGAGACGAAAGGGTAACAAGCTTTGAAATATACACTTCCAATGACAACGAGGAATGGACGAGAGTGTTCCAAGGTGGTTCAAGCGGTCAAACCGCTGATGTTGAGATTTACAATTTGGGTCAGCTTTCAGCCAGATATATAAGAGTTAACGGCTATGGCAACACCCAGGGGGACTGGACTAGTATAACAGAGATTAAGGCTTATGAAAAAGATAATACATCAACAACCGAGGCAGAGGCGGCAAAAATGCTGATGGCGCTTTACAAAAAGCCTGATGCTTTGGAGGATGTGAGGATTGTCGGGGGGCTCTTAGCCCCCGGCGGCGAATTTACGGCGACGGTAACAGTACCGGAGGATGCGGACAACTATTTTATAAAAACATTTGTAGTGGATAAA
>CAZNYY010000373.1:0-2762 GCA_964577335.1 uncultured Oscillospiraceae bacterium
AACACAAAAAAGGCTTTGACCTGTTCGCCCTCAGCAATATGTACCCTTGCGGGGGATATTTCGTTTGCAATCGTTATCCTTGAAATATCGGCGTCAATCTTTTCCCTCGCCGCCGCATTCATCTGGAACTTTGCGTATATCGCTTTTTTAGGGAGTTGCTTGTGCAGCTCCGTTGCTTTTGGAAGCCCTAACATTGTGTCACCACCGCTTTAGTCCATTTGCCGCTCTGTCAGCATAATGATGCAATATCATTATATCTGAAATCCTTCTATCTTGAATTCGTTTTAATAAAAACTCGTCCTTCATAAAAATAGATGTCCACAAAAGCTAACCGTTAAAGTAATTTACACCCCTAATATAGGTGTATAAATAATTTTCCCACAAATACTTTAATATTTTTTTATAGGAATAGAATTCACGCTTTTCCTTTTTGGCTTTCTCAGTCGTAAAGGTGGGGGAGGTGAAGATAAAGCGAAGCTCATCAATGCCCCTAAACTCTTTTTTGAGTGCCTCAAAAGCGTAAATAGAAAAGCAGGCGGCAGCAATAGACAGCTTGCTATCCTGCTTAATTTCGACAGATAAATCATCTCGCAAGGTCTTACTTGTATTGTTAATTAGCTCCATGATGTATTCTCCTACACACTAATTATAACAGCAGTAGTGTCCCGAAAAACGGACTCAATCCTCGTCATCAGGCAAAATCTCCATAATATCATCGGGGGTACAATTCAAACTTCTGCATACTTTTGCAAGAACATCTGTTGTCACGGTTTCATCTCTGCTGAGCCTATTCATTGCATAGCTTGTCAGACTTGCGTCTTTTTGCAAATCCTTTTTTTTCATATTTCGATCAATAAGAATATGCCAAAGCCTTTTATAACTAACTGCCATATGCGCACGGCCTTTCTCTTGGAATTGAAGATAGAATGTGTTTTCTATATAATAACACTTAAGTTTGTTTTTTCAACATAAATTCTGATATATCGAACTTTTTCTCTTGATGAATTGACGACTGTAGTAAGTTATTCTTAGAAAATATAAGTGATCCAACGTAATCACTCAAAGGGATATTCTTTGTTTTGCATTAAATATCATCCGGCATTAACTGCATTCAAAGTTTACTCAAACCATAGATAACCCGAAAAACCCACAAGAGATGACCGGCATCCCATGTGGGTTTCATTTTTGACTATTCAGTTTTAGTCTCTGGCACAGAATCCGGCGGATGCTCCATTAGCAACTGAAACACCTGCTTGCTCGTTTCATTATCCCGATAGATTAGACTGTAGAGTAAGACCTCCGTCGCACTCTGCATAAAAATATGTGCGGCATCACTGATTTGAAAACTGGCCCGAATGCTCTCCCCTAATCGTTCCATAGGATCAAAATCACCCAGGATCATTCCGATTTCCCGATAAAGCTCACGCAGCCGAACGATGTCCATCTTCGCCACCGGCGGCCGTGCTTGGTATATGTAGTCCGGCAGTTGCCTCGCGGGTACATGCGCCGCCAGTATGATGTAGTAGATATGCTGCTGGGTCATTTCTTCCTGATAGGGCAGCGGATGGGCATCGATGTATTTCCTCACCTGCGGATAGAGTGGATTTTTCCGTCCCCTCTCCCCATCACCCGCCATGACGAAACGGATGGCATTCCAGAGCATGGTCGCCGCATCGTTACCGGCGTCGGCAGCATCCATGGCTTTTGTATGGGCGAGCCCTTCAAATATAAAGGCCAAGTAATTGTCCAGAAGATAGCCCTTGCTGCCCAGCTTCTCGCGAATTTCCCGCGCCAGAGGAAGCCAACCGTCCGTATTGGGCTGAATCCGCTGGGGATCATCTGCGCCCAGGAAGTCTTCATAGGTTTTGTATGGATTCAAGCTTACCACCAACCCTTCACATCGTGTTGGTAGTAAAGCTTGGGTTGCCGGAAAAGTCAAGTCTTGGTTGAGAAAACAAAAGAAATATCAAAACCACCCAATGCCGTCCGTAAAAACGGGCGGCATTTTTTCATTTTGTAGACACCCCTTTAAAACCGGATTAGTAGTGAAGAGATTTTTTAAATATTTTAAAGTTTTATGGTCCAACTACCCTTTGAAATCGGCTTAATAGTAAGGGAGAAAATATTATTTTAAAATAATTCCGCTCAAGCACCCTCTGAAACCGGATTAGTAGTAGGGGGACTTTTTAACAAAACAAAACTTTATCCGTGCAACCCACCTCTGAAATCGGCTTAGTAGTAGAGGGGTATTTTAATATCAAACAAATTTAGATTTGGTAGGTGATGTTTCATAAATTTTAATTCTGTTTGCTATGTAAAACGCTGATTTTAATTTTTGGTTATTTTGACGGTAATATTTTTACCCATCTCGCTGCCTACACAGTGAGGGGACTTTTATTACACAACGAAAAGGAGAATAGAAAAATGAAGCGAGAACCCTTTGTCATGCTCCCGAGGAAAATCTTTGAGTACAAGCTGCCGCCCATCCCCTTTGCCGTCTACTGCTATCTGCTCTGCTGCTACAACAAAGTAAACGGCTGCTACCCCAGCAGGAAAACTATTACGAGAGCCTGTGGCATCTCCGACAGCTCTGTGGGACGCGCCATAAAGCAACTGGAGAAGCGCCGCCTCATCAAAGTCAAACACAATTTTGGCGACGGCCGCCAGCGAAATAATTCCTACGAGCTGCTCCCACTGGATACCCCCTCGGTTCATGGTGGTCCCTCTCCCCCTGTCACGTAGCGATAGGATTAAACAAGAGA
>CAZNYY010000374.1:0-158 GCA_964577335.1 uncultured Oscillospiraceae bacterium
CGAACGATTTCGAGTCGTTTCCGTTATGACCGCTTCGGTACGCCTCCGTGTAATAGAGTATATTGTTTTTCTCTAAAAGTCACTTGGATAAATGACAGACCTTTAGAGCAGACACAGCAAGAGTTTAATTTTTACAACCTTTCAAAAAGGCTTATCCC
>CAZNYY010000374.1:258-2758 GCA_964577335.1 uncultured Oscillospiraceae bacterium
ACAAGGGTTTGCAGGTTTTTATCATTGAATTATACCACTGCATTTCGAATGATTTCGAGTCGTTTCCGTTATGACCGCTTCGGTACACCTCCGTGTTATAAAGTATATCATTTTCCTCTAAAAGTCACTTGGATAAATGACAGACCTTTAGAGCAGACACAGCAAGAACTTAATTTTTACAACCTTTCAAAAAGGCTTATCCCACAAGGGTTTGCAGGTTTTTATCATTGAATTATACCACTGCATTTCGAATGATTTTGCGTCAGTCACCATAAACCTCTCGGACACCCTTCCATCTATTTTAGCAGTCTGTCAAACTGTTAAAAACATATATTTACAAATGTCTTTGCGTTTTAAAAAAAGTGTTCAGAATGTTTTGGCATTCCAACTCACATATGCCGGCATACACTTCACATTTACCCAAAACCAAATCATAGAAGCCGCCTGCCGCGCCATACTGCGTATCATGTGCGCCAAAATACAGCCTTTTAACCCTTGCCTGCGTGATTGCCCATGCACACATGGGGCAAGGCTCAAGCGTGACATACAAGTCACATTCCGCAAGCCGCCAATCACCAAGCTTTGATGCTGCTGCCCTAATCGCCAAGATTTCCGCATGGGCCGTAGGGTCCTTCATTCTTTCCTTTTGATTATGCGACTTTGAGATAACCTCTCCGCCACAAACCACTACCGCACCTACCGGCACCTCGCCGAAAGACAAAGCCGCCTCGGCTTCATCAAGCGCAATACGCATAAACTTATTCATAAAACCACCGCATTAAATAATAACATATTTTACTGCCTCTCGTCAACTGTTTTTAAAAGAATTATTGATTTTTAATGCAACTAATGGTATATTTAACTTAATAATTTGGGAACGGAGAATTTTATGAAGGATGATATTATATATACCGACGGTGCTTGCAAAGGAAATCCGGGGCCGGGGGGCTTTGGAATTGTTTTAATTTACGGAGAGAGGCGCAAAGAAATTTCAAAGGGCTACAAGCTGACCACAAATAACAGGATGGAACTGATGGCGGTAATATACGCTTTGGAAGCGCTTAAAATGCCGTGCAGGGTGACATTGTACAGCGACTCGAAATATGTTATTGACGCATTTAATCTTGGTTGGGCAAAAAAATGGCAAAAAAACGGCTGGATGCGCACTAAAACACATAGGGCACAAAATCCCGATTTGTGGGAGAGAGCACTTGCTGTGGCGGAAGAACATCAAATAGAATATGTTTGGGTCAGGGGACATTCCGATAACGTAGAAAACGAAAGATGTGACCGCCTTGCTGTGACGGCGGCGGAAGGTGCCCCCGATTTACTTGAAACCGATACGGGCTACAACCCAAATTAATGTATAAAAAAGGCTCCCGGGCAAATAATAACCTAAAATAAGCTTGGGAGGTAGTTATGATAGTTGCGGTTCAAAAGGGAATGGATTACATGAAATCCGGTCTTAGAAAACTGGGCTACGATGTTGTGGATTACGGGGATTATAAATACCCTGTGGATGCGATTGTGTATACAAGCGGGGAGGAGGGGTTTACCATGAGTGCAGGGGTGTACAGCCCTGCAAACGGCGTTTTTATGGTAAATGCCAAGGACAAAACCCCCGCCGAGGTAAACGAAATATTAAAAAGAAGATTATATACACCTCTTTTTTAAAAAGGTATTGAACTTTTTGGCTTTTAGGTATATAATTTAGGTGTATAACTAAATTATATACTACATTTGCCGAAAAACAGACTAAATTAAATCAGAAAATAAAAAGTTCCTTCCGTTGGGTTTGATTTATTTGTGTTCGGCGGAAACGGAGCTTTTTTTATGATTTATTTTGACAACGCGGCGACCACCTCCGTTCACCCTGAAGTGGTGGGGGAGATGCTGCCATGGTTTTCCGAAAACTACGGGAATCCTTCGTCTATATATAAACTGGGTAGGGATGCAGCGGGTGCTGTTGAGAAGGCAAGAGAGGAATGTGCGGCGGTTTTGGGCTGCCGTGCGAGGGAGCTTTATTTTACGGCATCGGGCAGTGAATCGGATAACTGGGCAATAAAAGGCGTTTTAGACGCAAACAGAAAAAAGGGCAATAAAATTATTACAAGTGCTGTCGAGCATCATGCGGTTTTGTCAACCTGCTCTTTTCTTGAAAAAAGAGGGGCCGAGGTTGTGTATTTGCCGGTGGACAGTCAGGGATTGGTTTCGGTGGATGATTTGAAGGCTGCAATTGATGATAAGACAGTTTTGGTTTCAATTATGATGGCGAACAACGAAATTGGTACAATTCAACCTATTCGGGAGCTTGCGGCTGCGGCTCATGAACGTGGTGTGTTGTTTCATACGGACGCTGTTCAGGCAGCGGGTACCCTTCCGCTTAATGTAGCGGAGCTTGGTGTGGATTTGCTTAGCATATCGGCACACAAATTCCACGGGCCGAAGGGGATAGGGGCATTGTATATTAAGGCGGGTACCAAAATTTCAAGCCTTATTC
>CAZNYY010000375.1:0-2740 GCA_964577335.1 uncultured Oscillospiraceae bacterium
CAGCGCATTAAGTTACGGATCGATCTGTAAATTTTCTGACCCACTCGACTTGTTTGAATTTAAATTTATTCGCAATATCCTATGGGGAATGATTCCGACAGCAGAGGGAATGGAGCTTAAAGAAATAGAAGACGCACCGGAATATTGGAATGTTCTCAACAAGGGCATAAACTTTTATAAGGAAAACAAAGAAGAGATTCTAATGGGTAGATTGGCTGAGATACCGGATTATGAATGTGATAAAATGAAGCTGACATGGAAAAGAGGTCATGATTCCTTTAGCAAAAATTATCCGATTGTTTTATCAGTTGTTTGGGAGTATAATCAAAATAAAAGCATATTCTTGTATAATTTTGATACTAAAGAACAAACGGTTGAGATTTTAGGCAAAACCATCAAGGTGTCGCCAAAATGCTTCTTTAGGTTATAGGGGGAGTGAATATATCGATACTTCATGCCTTCGCAAAAGGCTAACAGAAGAAGGCGTTTAAATTCACTAAAAAAATAAAAATATAGGAGGTTTTAAAAATGAAAAAAATTGCTATTGTGGTAATGTTTTGCTTCACAGCTCTTTCACTTTTCAGCTTTACGTCTTTTGCGGCGGAGGAACCGCCAGTCATTTCAGGAGGTACTTATGATGGCTATTACAGTATTTCTACTGCGGCTCATTTTGAGTACATAAGAACAGATCTCGCAGCGAATTATTTGATAACGGCAGATATCACGCTACCTTCAACCTATGAGCCGATTGCTAATTTCAGCGGAGGCTTGATAGGCGATAATGAAAATGAATTAAAAACAATAACTGTAGCAATATCAAAAAGCGGGACTACCGGAGTTGGGTTATTTGCTTCATTAAGCGGAAATGCACGGATTCGAAATATCAAGCTAAAGGGTTCGGTTTCGGGAGGGAGCCAAACTGGCGGCTTTATCGGCACTACGAACACCTCCAGCAAGATTGTGATTATAAACTGCATGAATGAAGCAGAAATAAACGGAACTACTTTAGTTGGCGGCATCGCAGGAAGACTTCACGATGCCGCATCGGCTTCGCTTGTTAATCTTGCAAACAAAGGTTCTGTCACAGGAACAGAAAGCGTTGGCGGTATCGCGGGATTAGGCAGTTTTTTGATCGAACGCTCAAGAAACAGTGGTGCTATCACAGCTACCGGACCAAACGGAAAAGCCGGAGGTATATACGGCTGGTCTTATGGAACTGTAAGGACATCATACAATGTCGGGAAAATAACGGGAGCTAAATATGTAGGCGGGATAATGGGGCAACAAGGGCAGACATCCCGAGAGATAAGCGATTGTTTTAACGCCGGAACGATCTTTGCGACGACGTCGTCCCCCTCAACATTATATAATACGGCGGGAGGGATTCTGGGAGGAGTAAGCTCTTCGAGTATCAGCAATATGAAAGTCTCAACATCCTATAATATTGGTATAGTTACGACAGCGGGAAATACTCTATTTGAACCCATCGCAACAGATTTTTCAGACACGGTAAAGGTAACCGTCGAAAAATGTTATTATCTAAGTGACGCAAACGCTCAAAAGGACACAAAAGGAATAAGCTTGCTCGAAAATCAAATACACTCCTTAAGCAATTTTACAGGATTTAATGATACTGAGACCACTTGGATAGACAGCTCAAATCCGCTTTATCTCTATCCTGTTATCACAGGAAACAAATTGTTAGAGGGAAATGATTGGATACCTTATCAAATTACCACGCCGGAAGATTTTGATAATATTAGAAATGAGCCCGGTGCATCCTATAGGCTAATGAGTGACATAGATTTAAGGGAATTAGATAGTCCTTACGTTCCTTTTATATTCAGCGGAACGTTAACAGGAAATGATTCTGCTAATCTAAAATCGATTACTTTATTCATCAATTTACCCACGCAGGACGATGTGGGTTTATTTACACAAATAAAAGGTAGTGCGCACATCGAAAGCATTAAAGTGAAGGGAGAAGTAACAGGAAAAGATCGGGTTGGCGGAATTGCCGGTTCCGCAGTTTCAGCGGCAAATGCAGTTATTAAAAATTGTGAAAGTGAATGTGAGATAACCGCCGAGAATCACGCTGGTGGTATCGTTGGCAGAATCTATGCCATGGGAACAGTTTCTCTGAGTGGTTTAACAAATCAGGGGCGCGTTGAAGCCACTAAAGCAAACGCGGGCGGCATAGTGGGAAATTCTGATATGGATGTAACCTTAAGCAGAAATACGGGGGCAATCCACTCTCCGAATAAAGCAGGTGGTATTTTGGGATGGAGTCACTGTAACGTATCAAAATCATACAATAACGGAACCATTAGCGGCGACTACGCAGGCGGAATTGTCGGACTGGCGGGATTGGCAGGTAAAAGTATTGAAAATTGTTATAATACGGGGAGCATCAGAGCGTCCGGAAATGGAGCGGGAATATTGGGAGGGCCTTTACAAGCCACCAATATTATAAGCTGCTATAATATCGGAGATATTTCAGCAGCAAAATACGCCCCGATTTATTATACATATACCGGTGGAACAGCAACAGCTAATAAATGCTATTATCTGGCACTGGATGAGACCGCTGCAATCGAGGCAAACACGGTCAAAAAAGATTTAAACGGTATGAAGTCTTTAACTCAAGCAGATTTAAGCGCTGCATATAAAGACGCGGACGGATCAGCGGGATATCCGTTCCCCCAACTGTTAAATAATCCGCAAATCAAAGAAACACTAT
>CAZNYY010000376.1:0-2722 GCA_964577335.1 uncultured Oscillospiraceae bacterium
AGGGTGGTGAGTAGTTGAGAAAGTGCAGACTCGCTTTAACTTTATTTATGTGTTTGACCCTAATATTATGCGGATGTACAAAAGAAAGTGCAAATGTCGTGTCTGATTGTGATGAAAAACCGGAAATAGTTATGTGGATGGATTTAAACAAAATAGTCAGCGATATAAGCAGTGATTTTAACGAAATACCGCTTGCAAAGGCCCTTGTGGAAAAAAGCGGTATTAACGTGAGATACATACATCCCCCCGCTGGAGAAGGACTGCCACAGCTTGAAATGCTTATAGCATCAGACAATTTGCCGGATATGATTTCATATGCGTGGTATAATTTTTCAGGTGGAATGCAGAATGTAATCGACCAGGGCTACATAGAACGATTAAATGATTTAATTGAAGCATACAGCCCCAATTTAAAAAATTATCTTGGTGCGAACCCCGATGTGGATAAAACACTTAAAACCGATAAGGGGGATTATTATGTTTATCCGTTTATAAGAGGTACGGATGAATTGACGGTTTACGCAGGACCCTACATAAGAAAAGATTGGCTGGACGAGCTTGGTTTGGAAATACCCGAAACAATTGACGAATGGGAAAAAGTTCTTATTGCTTTTAGGGATGAAAAGGGGGCAACCGCTCCGCTGAACATTGCCTTGAATGCTTTTGGTCACGGGCTTCTGACGGGAGCGTTTGGCATAAAAAAAGGCTTTCTGGCGGACGATGCGGGTAAGGTAATATTCGGTCCCATAACGCCGGAATATAAAGAGTTTTTGACACTTATGAGAAAATGGTACGCAGAAGGACTTTTGGACAAAAACTTTGCATCCCCCGACAGGGGAACCCCAAAAATAGATTTGCTAAACGGAAAAAGCGGTATTGCATTTGGACCTGCGGGAAGCGCCATGGGTGTTTTTATGGTAGAAGGGAGAGCGCAAAACCCTGATTTTACTTTGGCGGGGATACCGTATCCCTCAATGGAAAAAGGTGGACTTTCATCACACGGGCAAAAAGATTTCAGATATGTTTTTGAAGGGAGTGTCGCAATAAGCGCAAAGAGTGAACATAAAGAGCTTTGTGCAAGGTTTTTGGATTTTGGATATTCCGAGGAAGGGCATATGTTATATAATTTTGGTATAGAGGGGGAGAGTTATGAAATTGACGGGGACGGTTACCCAAGGTATACTGATTTTATTATGAACAACCCAGATGGTTTGACCGTGACCCATGCGCTGGGGCAGTATACCATGTCATGCTATTCGGGACCGATTATACAAGATGAAAGGTACATAGAACAGTACTATCGTTTGCCCGAGCAGCGACAGGCGATAGAGAGGTGGCTTAAAACCGACGTTGACCGTCACATACTTCCGCCGGTTGTGCCTAATACCGAGGAAACATTGGAAACAAGCAAGATAATGAACGGTGTATATGCGTATGTAGATGATATGATTTGCAAATTTGTAATGGGTGTGGAACCTTTGAGTGAATTTGACAAGTATGTTGAGGAGGTGAATAGCCTGGGGGTGCAAAGAGCGATAGAAATTAAAGAACAGGCGCTTGACAGATACCGAACGAGGTAGAAAGTGTAATTATAAAAACAGGAGGCTCAAATGGTAAAGAAAATTTTATCTACAATTATTATTTTACTCATGGTGGGACAAATGGCGGTACTTCCGGCGAATGGGGATACAAACGTAAACGTTTATATGTACCATGACTTTAACAATGATACTTTAGGGAAAGCCCCGGGCGGTGTGACCTCTGAGGCGAAATCAAATATAATTCAGGTTGCAGACCCCGAGGGTAACGGCAACAAAGCGGCTATGATGAAGGTCACAAATACAAATGATATGTTTATGACAAAGAACTTAAACATAACCGGTAAATTTGTGATGGAGGCAAGGGTGCGGATAGACAATCACTCAAACTCGCAGATACTTTTGTTTTATGTAAGGGACCCTGCGAATTTGGACTCACGTCTTTTGACAATAAACCCTGACGGTTCGCTTGTGAATATGTCAAACCAACGTATTATGCAGTTGAGTGAAGGGAAGTTTTACAATATTGTACTGGTTGGTGACCTTGAAACAAGGCAGTATGATATTTATGTAAACGGTAAGGAACGTGCCAGCGGAAACAGTATGAGGGCGCTTTCCAGTATTTCTTTGCTTCGTTTTCACATTGTAGGCATTACGGCGCCTTGTGAAACGGAACTGTATGTGGATGACCTATTTTTCTATGAAGGTGATAAAATATTGATGGGTGATTTAAGGCAAGAAGTTATAGACGGAGCGGGGTATGACATGACCGGACCGATAAACCAAGGTATGATGGAATACAAGATGAGAGACGCACTTGGTATGTATATAGGCGGCAGTATGGCTGTTGTCAGGGGCAGGAGAACCGATATCGACATTTATGACAAGAACATTACCCCTGTTTCGTCTGAGGGAGTGTATATGGTTCCCGCACGTTTTACTGCCGAGCATATGGGCGGTAGAATTAACTGGGACGAGGAGACCGGTATAGCAACAATAATGATAAACGGGCATGAAGCAAAGGTGACGGAGGGCAGTGACAAAATTGAGGTTGACGGTGTGGTGCAAACAATGCCAAATGCGGCATTCAAGCTTGAAGGCAGGCTGATGTTACCCGCAGTGCAAATGAGTGACCTGATGGATAAAAAACTGTTTTTAGACCCGTCCGGTATAATTGTTTTTAG
>CAZNYY010000377.1:0-2692 GCA_964577335.1 uncultured Oscillospiraceae bacterium
GGTAAGGCGTATAATGGAACTTATGCGCATCGCCGCCATGCCGCAGACGAAAATTTCGGCGGCGCGGTAATTTCCGCCGGAGGCTTAGTTTGAATAAATTCAAACTAAACTCTCCCTCTATAATATATGTCTATTATACTATATGATTAATATGAAATCAATATATTTCGACAGGGTTTTAAAACAGAATGCGGCACGCAAATATTTGCGTGCCGCATTAAAATTTTAATTTGCCTTACGGCTTTGCAAAAAACTTAAAAACGCATCCGCCTGTTTTTCAATCCGGGAGATACTCTTTTCCAAATGAAGCTTTCCCCCTTCATCCGCAATGCGCCAGGCATGGGGAATGGTAAGGCGAGGGTAATTCATAACATCCATATTTAAATAGCTTATCAGTGTCACCAAATGGTCCTGCGCGACTGCGGTGCCGGTAGTGCCAATGGTAATCCCGCTTATGGCGGCGGGTTTTCCTGAAAGCACATTCGGCGCTTCCCCGTCGGGTGAGCGTGAAAGCCAGTCAATAAGGTTTTTTAAAACCCCCGAGAAAAAGTGATTGTACTCGGGTGTGAAAAACCATACACCGTCGGCGGCTGCAACCGCCTCCCTCGCAAGCCGTACAGGTTCGGGCGTGGGAAACTCTATATCCTCATTCAACAGTGGAATATCACCATGTTCAAGAAAATGAAATTCCGCCCGCTCTCCTACGGAGGTCTTTACTTTATGTGCAAGCTGAAGGTTGTACGAACCCGCTCTCAGAGAGCCTACTATTGCTAAAATTTTAAGTTTTTCCATATTAATTTCCATAGCCTTTCTGCCCACAAATAGTAATAAAAAAGTTTCCTTTGTAAACATCAGCCCACAATCTTGGGGGACCTTGGTAAACTTTTATGAAACTCGAAAATTACAAAAACACTTATAGCCTCGTCCATGGGCAGACAAGGCGTATAGTGGAAACTATGGCGCATGTGCGCATTAAATCCGCCGGCTGATAGTGTGATTTTTCACACTATCAACTCCAATTCTCAATTATGTTTAATAAAAGTGCCTTGCCGTAACTCGTCAAACGCCAAATTCAGTTCTTCCCTTGTGTTCATTACAATGGGTCCGCCCCATGCAATCGGCTCATTCAGGGGTTTTGCCGAGAAGAAAATAAGACGAATATCATCTTTTGCAAAAACCTCAATATAATCACCCTCGCCAAAAAGCACGGCGGTTTTTTCGGCAATTTCGGTATTATTTATTGTAGCCCCACCCAAGATTGTAAAAACAAAGACGGTTTCGTCATTTTTAGTGGGTATTTTTATGCTTTTGCCGCTTTCCAAGGCAATATCGAAGATGGAGGCGGGTATATGGCGGGGTGTCACGCCCTTTGCCCCCTCGAAACTGCCTGACAAGATGCGCACTGTTGCCCCGTCCTGTTTTACCTGCGGCATCATATCGGCGGTGATTTCCATGTATGCCGGCTCTGCCATTTTTTCGGCCCTGGGCATATTCAGCCAAAGCTGAAGCCCCAGCATTCTCTCGGATGCCTTTGGCATTTCCTGATGCAAAATGCCCCCGCCTGCGGTCATCCACTGGCTTTCGCCCGAGTTTATAACCCCTCGGTTACCCAAACTGTCCTCATGCTCAATCTTGCCTGAAATAAGATAGGTTATGGTTTCGATACCCCTGTGCGGATGTGTGGGAAAACCCGCAATATAATCCGCAGGGTCAACCGAATCAAACGAGTCAAGCATCAAAAACGGGTCAAAATCATAAACATCTCTATTGCCCAAGACACGAACCAAGTTTACGCCCGCACCGTCAACCGCTCTTTGTCCCTGTACTGTTTTTGCTATCTCTCTCCTACTCATAAAAATCCCCTTTCAGCCACTTTGCATGGGCATAAATTGCAATATCCCTTTGCTATGGTTATATATTACAGTCAACAGCCCCAAAAGTCAAACACTATCTATAAGACTTCACTTGTTTTTATTTGATTTTTTATGTATACTATGAAGTATATATAAAGGGAGGGGTATTTGAATGAAACTTATATCATGGAATGTAAACGGTCTTAGGGCTTGTATAAGAAACGGGTTTAACGATTTTTTTGAGAATGCAAACGCTGATATTTTCTGTGTTCAGGAGACGAAAATGCAGCAGGGGCAGGCGGAAATAGATTTTCCGGGGTATTTGCAGTATTGGAACAGCGCCGAAAAGAAGGGGTACTCGGGAACGGCTGTTTTTACGAGGATTGAGCCTGTTTCGGTGTCCTACGGCATGGGGATGGAAAAGCACGATAATGAGGGGCGAATAATTACTCTTGAATATGACAATTTTCAGCTTGTAAATGTATATACCCCAAATTCACAAAGGGAGCTTGCCCGCCTTGATTACCGTATGGAGTGGGAGGATGATTTTAAGGCTTTTATTTTGGCACTTGAGGAGAAAAAACCGGTTATAGTGTGTGGTGACCTAAATGTCGCACATACGGAGATTGACCTGAAAAATCCAAAATCAAACAGGAAAAATGCAGGGTTTTCCGATGAAGAGCGGGGAAAATTTGGTGTTCTTTTGGATGCGGGGATGGTGGATACATACAGGCATTTTTACCCCGACAAAGAAGGGGCGTACACATGGTGGTCGTATATGTTCAAAGCGAGGGAAAAGAATATAGGGTGGCGCATTGACTATTTTTTGACCTCACAGA
>CAZNYY010000378.1:0-2683 GCA_964577335.1 uncultured Oscillospiraceae bacterium
TCAGCACTGAGCAAAACTTCCGGATCTTCGGCAGTAGTGATAACTTTAAGTGATTTTCTTGTGTTGCGTTGCGTCCGGCTTCGATTCAGATATTCCTCCACACCATGGGATGCAAGTCTGTCGGTAAAAATCAGCACCTTACACGCACCCAGATACACCGGTTTACTGCTTTTTCGATTAAGGGTATCGCGCGTTTTTGCATATGTTTCACCCTCGGCTTTGACAATTGAAAAACCTATGTTTCCTTGTCCGCCATCGCCGCTTTTTTGTTGCTGGGCAGCTAAATCGGCAACTTCTCCGAAAAAATGATACTTATCATCCTGATAATCAATAGCTACAGAGATGTGAATATTTTCCTGCTGGATGTCAAGTGAATCCCAACATCCAGACAGTAGCGGCAAACAAATGGCAAGAACAGTCAACCTTGCACGCTTATTTATGACACATCACCGTCTTTCTTTTATATCTGCGGGAGCGGAAAAGATGTGCGACCCACAAAACAAATGGGATGACAAAGATCGGAAATAATCCAATATACAAGGTGAATACATCAAATGTTCGTAGCATATCCTCCGCATTGGGAAACAGCAACCCCGCAACATAAGCTGCCGCACTCATGACGAGCATCGGCATGAACCCATTCAGCTTTGGAACTACCTTTTTCGCATATTCCATGGACGCAAAAATGGCAAGCGAAGTGGAACAAAAAATGGATGTCAGCCACGCCATTATAAAAAACAAATCAAGTCGCTTGGCAAATTGCAGTGCGGCAATGTCAAGCCTTCGAATAGCAATCAGAAGAGGATAATCGTAATTTACGATATCATCAATACCCAAAATAGAATAACAGGCTTCGAGCAAGACGATAAAAAATATGCACACTATAAAAATTGCGGCTACCGCTGAGAACTTTGCCTTGGAGCCATTGCGTTCGGAAAGGGGGATAATTGTAATGACCTCAAATCCTAAAAAGCCAAAAAACGTGGCAGGAACCGCTCGTATATACCGACCTATCTCCGCCTTGTCAATAAGCGGAAGATTGTTCAGTGGGTTTCCCTGCATAAAAGTAATAATCTGCAAAATAAAGCTTACTACTATCACAATAAGACCCAAATATTCAATTATCCTACCCAAATTGGTGAGCCCCTTTGACGCAGCATAAAGCGAGACGCTCATAATCAATAGCATCGTGGCCCAAACCGGTGTCTTATATAAAATCTCGGCCTGTATGATATCGGCTGCCGCCCTGATGAAAAGGAAGAGAAATACAAAGAAATAGGTAGCATAAAAACCACTGAAAATACGTGATACAACCTTCCCTACCAGCAGCTCACTATATTCGGCCAACGATTTTCCTAAATAGAGGTGACCCAAGTGGGTAATCAACCAAGCCGCAGCCATGAAAAAGACGGCGGATATAAGTAAACTCAGCCAAGCACCTGTTCCCCCCGCCTCAGCCATAATTTTCGGTATTGCTACCGAACTTAGACCAATTGCTGAAATGATGATAATAAAAAATAATTGTCTGTTTGTCACTCCGCTTATCAAATTATCATCTCCCAACTCATATTTTTATTAGTTATTCCCCTTTTTCAGACATATACTCTTAGCACGAGCATTTTCTTTGAGAATGAGCCAAACCCGAAAGAAAGCGTGTGATTTTATCGCATTCAGCCATAAATGATGGAAAAAGCGGCGCAAACCTACTGTATGCACCGCCCCGTCGCTCCCGGCAACTGATACCCTTAAGGCAGACCATACTTCCCATTTCCAGAATACAAACCGACAAGTCGTATTTTAAAAGTTTCCTTGCTGTTTTTGTACCGACTACTCCCGCGCCTATTACCACTATATCATACATTTAAAAACAAAAAACACACCAAAACAAAAGGCGAATACACCTCTTATTCTAATGCGTCTCCAAATCGCTGCATTTACTATTGGGTTTAATAATATCATACGCTTGTTTGTTTATCAACACTTTCCATTGTAAAGTTTCCCTGATAAATCATGAGGGGGAAGGCTTTTTAAATCTACCAGTATGTTTGTGACAAATGCCACCCATTATAAGGTCAAGGCAAATCATCAATATGTAATCTGGAATAAATGGCACAAGACTTTATACCCTTCTGCTGCCTATTTTCCTTTCTTTGATTTCCTTAAAATATTTTTCGGTAGTCCCGGCTGATAAGGGCTTGATATAATGGTATGATTGCTTTAATTTCTCCTCCGAGGGATAAGAGGAATAACACCCGCCGCACAGACCGCTATGGTCGCTGCCTCCGGAAATGTACAGGTTCTTTTCAATTGCAATTTTGTATGCCTTTTCAGCTTTATCAGGTATAAGACTCGGATGCCATACCTCTATTCCATCTATACCCTGCCCCAGGAAATAGTCTATATCATCTAAAAGGTCACAGGGGTGAGCAAGAATAATCAAACCTCCCGCTTCTTTAATAAGCTTAATCACTTCGGGAAGGGTTTTAAAGTCTATCAAAGGAGGAAATTTAGCCCTTTGATTACGAAAATTCAAACCAAACCACTCCATATACTCGTTTTCTTTCATTAAATCCTTTGCCTTCATTGCCCTGAATACATGATTATTACAAAGCCAGGAGATATCTTTGTTATATTCCAAAACCTCATCCCAAGTAATTCCTTTGATGTTTCCCTTTTCAACTGC
>CAZNYY010000379.1:0-2680 GCA_964577335.1 uncultured Oscillospiraceae bacterium
GCGGTGATATATTCTGAAGAAACGGAAGCTCCTGAAGTATTGCTTGCAACAGCCATGACATTGGTGAGCGTTCTCTCGTCCGATGTCTGGGCTGTCAGGATTCTGTTTGACATGGTAATCCCGGCATCTGCCGTCCAGCCTGCGTGATTCGTATTGAAATCAGGATTGTTTATGGTAAGTTTTTTTTCCCTGACTTCATATAAATTTACCTCTTTACATGCAAATTTTACTGTTTGTCCTGGTGAGTAAAGGGTTAATCGAGCATATTTTGCACCTTTGGGAGCAATAAAATCTTTTTCATAGGTATACCAATTATTTGCGGCGCCTGTCGGCAGAGTATAATTGTAATATACATTATATGCATTCGATGCGGTAAACCTTGGATTAGTCGCCCCGGTGATATCAGCCGTCATAATCCGGTTGCCGTTTTGATAGCCTGAAAATAGTTTATTGCTGCTGTCAAAGAATCTGATGCCTAAGCCCAACCTTCCTGCCGACGCAATCACATTTGAAATCCGATAAGTTTGTTCTTCCTTAATTTCAATAAAATCTGATGCGATATGTTCATAGGTCTGATCAAATACAACTGCATTTCCCGTATAAGCAGGAAATCCCGAAATTCCCGTCGCTCCGTCTATTAATGTAACAGGATTAGACGCCGTTGAGCCTGTTCCCGAGTTAACATAGCTCCAATTGTCAGGTAAACCGTCACCGTTTATGTCTGCTGCAAAGCTGCTGTTTAAAACGGGTATTTCTGTAAGTATTGGTGCGGCTGAAACATCATTTAAAAGCACTATATTAACTAAAAATACAACGATTAGTAAAGTTGCTGATTTCTTTATCATTTCATTCCCCCCGGATTATATGTACGTTTATTTAGATAGAAGAGGGTAACTGTATCGGCTCCCTCCTATTTAATGCCTGCCGGGCAATTCCAAAACATCGCTCTATCATTTAATTGTGCGGCAGGCATTATTTTAACTTTAAGAGTTTATAACATAGGTTGTGATACCGGTGTCAGTCAGCCCATTATCCGAAAACCAAGTACTGAGGCTTATTATAATTTCTCATATTTCAATCCTCCTATTCTATAGAACCAACCGGAGTGAAATGGATCACACTTCCATAGACCTCTTTTTCTTCGCTTCCGTTTTTGTAAACAGCATAAGGCTTTGTATAATATGTCTGTCCGGCTTGAATGCCTTCTCCAACAAATTTGATTCCATATTGTCCCAAAGAATTTCTCGTGACCTTCCCTTTTGCCTTAATGCAGTTTTCTTTGTCGATTTCAGGATCGGAGTCCGTTTTTGAAAATACCATGCCATATTCTATTAAACTATAGGACCCAAAATAACTTCTCGCCTTTGCAAAGGTGATTCCCGAAATACGGTTGACTTCATCGGGTTCATCGAAAACCTTATCAAAGGAATAAACCTCCGGGGTGGTAATCGCCGCTTTAAATGCCGTATCAACAGTCACGTTTGATGTAATGCCCGGGGTGGTATAAAGGAATGCTCTTCCATGATTCTCCACGACCTTAACATCCCCTAACTTAATATAATCAATATCAAAATTTTCATTAGGCGTGACTGAAACAGTTAAGGTATCCCCCTGCTTCACATAATTTAAGCCTTCATCGGAAACTGTTCCGTTTTCTCCTTTTACCACAGTAACACCATAAATATCATATGGAGCTGTTTGATTGAAACTCGTAATTTCTTTAAATTGATATGCGCCCGTCGGGGAAACAAAACCATTCCCGTTTGTTATGATTTTACCAGTTGAATAAATGGTCGCTTTTGCGCTTGCATTGAAAGAAGCATTTTTCAATTCATTGATTGTACAGGGTACGGTATCTGCTTTTCCGTCATCCTTTGCATTTCCTGATAAGTAATATACATTCGTCATAACTGTATTTGCGTAATCGTAACTAACGGAATAAATCGGATTATATGCTCCCGTTGTGTTCTCAGTTACTTTTCCGATATTATAACAATTAAAAAATCTTAAATAGGATATAGAGTCACTGTGAGAAGTGCCTCCTGAAATACCGCCTACGGTGGTTTCGCCCCAAACCTCACCAATATTATAGGAATCTGCTATGGGGCAAGCATGGCTTCTTACGGAACCGGCTATTCCTCCCACATTGCCGACACCTTTAATCTTACCGCTGTTATACGCCTGCGCAATATAACTCATAATTTGACCGCTGATGCCACCAACATTTGAGATATCTCCTGTTATCGTTCCCGCATTTGCAACAGAAGTCAACGGGGCATAAGAATAGCCTATGATTCCTCCTGTCCATTCTCCTGAATTTTGTATGGTTCCATCATTAAATAAACCGGTCAACACAACATTGGCATTACCGTTTTTAACCGCTCCGACAACTCCGCCCACAGCGCTTTCGCCCTTTATCTTTGCTCTGTTCACACAATTTGTGATACTGGCGTTGCCTTCGGCAATACCGGCTATGCTTCCGACAAAGGATTTTCCCGTCACAGTGCCTTCTATTTCAAGATAATCAATGATAGCCGTGCCCGTCAGCACTCTGAACAAACCTGTATTCTCAGATTCATTACTGATATTAACTTTTATTTTCTTTTTGGTTCCTTCCGCCCCATAATAAATGCCGCTGAAAGACTCAATAGGAGTGGTTATGTAGCCGATTTCATCTGCT
>CAZNYY010000380.1:0-2678 GCA_964577335.1 uncultured Oscillospiraceae bacterium
CGGGGGTTAAATTCGGACTTTTGGTGGATGACCATACAAAAGCGGCTGTGTCAACTGCGGATTACCCGCTTTTGAGAAACGATGTTGTAAACCTTTGCTACGCTGCCCTGTATACAAGAATGCCTGACGGCATGAACTATTTAAAGGATGTGTTGATTGAAAAAGGGATTATCGACGGAGAATTTTTAAGCAGTCTTACGGAAGGCGAGCAGGCGAATATTACGGAAGGCTTTGCATGGAATTTAAACTGGCTTATGCCGTACGACGAAAATTATATGTTTTCACCGCTTAGCATTAAAATGGCGCTTGCAATGGCGGCGGTCGGTGCTGACGGGGACACAAAGGACGAAATTATAAAAACACTGCAAATTGACGATTTGGACAGCTTTAATTTATTTTCACAGCAGCTTATTAAAGAATATTCCGAAAACGAGAAGGTACAGCTAAGTATTGCAAATTCCCTGTGGCTTAACACTGATTATCTTCCCGGGGTGGACTTCTCGGAGGGTTTTGGCGACACGGTACAAAAATTTTATCAGGCTGACAGCGAGCAGGTGAACAACCAAAATGCAGTTGAAATGATAAATGGCTGGGTTGACGAAAAAACAAACGGAAAAATAAGTGAACTTGTTTCCGACCCTGAATTTTTGGCATATATCGTAAACGCCATATACTTTAAGGGCGAGTGGGCAAGCCAGTTTACGGAGGGTGCCACCCATAAGGCGGAGTTTACCGAGCGGACGGGAAACAAAGCCGAAATTGATTTTATGAACCAAACAGGGCATTTTTACTACTATTCGGACGAAAGCCTTCAGATGATAAAACTGCCTTACAAGGACGGTAAAACAAGTATGTATATAGCCCTTCCTTCGGGCAGGGAAGTGAATTTTGAAAAGAGCATCGAAAAAATGGAGCCCGTACGGGTGAAAGTGAGCATCCCGAAATTTAAGACGGAATTTAAAGTGGGGTTGATTGACAGTTTAAAACAGCTTGGAATTTATACCGCATTTGATGAGAATAAGGCAGATTTTAAAAATATGTTTACCGAAACGTCACAAAACACTCTTATTACCGACGTTGTTCATAAGACATATATAAATGTAGATGAAAACGGGACGGAGGCCGCCGCCGTAACAGGTATAGGTGTCGGGGTTACCAGCCTTCCGGTCGACCCGCCTGTTGAATTTACGGCAGACAAACCGTTTACCTATTTTATTCGTGATGACGTAAATGGCGAAATCCTGTTCATAGGCGAGTATGCGTTTGCCGAATAAAAATTGAACTTTTTCGGGGGTTTCCCGTGCAGACAAAATATAGGGCTGTATCACAATTTTTCATTGTGATACAGCCCCTTTGGTGTAAATATCCATAGAGGAGCAAGGAAGCAGGCACTCCAAAAAAATATCGGGAACGGATTGTATGTCTACGAAAGTTCACAATTTATGACATTTGCATCCAAAAACTCATCCACCTCGTTGGATTTGGGTATAGAAACGCTTGCACCGGGTTTGCTTACGGTAATTGCCGATATTGCGGTGGCGTATGGGACTGCCTGCTCGATTGGTTCGCCCTTTGCCAATGACACGCAAAGTCCGCCGATAAAGCTGTCACCTGCGGCGGTGGAATCCACCGATTTAACTTCAAATGCATTTTGAAAAATGATTTTATCATTTTGATTAAATACACAACCGTCCTTGCCCAGAGTGATTATAACTTGCCCTACTCCCTTGAAAACAAGCTGTTTGACGGCATTTTCGCGGTCCTCATTCGTTTTGACCGCAAAGCCTACAAGATTTTCTGCTTCGCTTTGGTTTGGAACAAGCACATCGATATATTCATATAATTCGCACGGAAGTTCATTTGCGGGTGCAGGGTTAAGCACTACCTTTGTGTTATGCTTTTTCGCCATTTTTGCCGCTAAAATCACCGATTCCATAGGGATTTCAAGTTGCATAATGATGGTATCCGCCCAGTCAAAAAGCTCCTGATTTTCTTCGATTAATTGCGGCGTAACGCAGGCATTCGCACCGCTGTCCAAAATTATATGATTGTCCCCGCCGCATACGGTAATGACGGCAACGCCCGTATTGGCAGCCGTCTTTTTGATGTATGAACAGTCGATTCCGCTTTCTTGCAGGCACTTGATGGCACGGTTTCCGTAGTCGTCATTCCCCACTGCCCCTAAAAATCGTGCGTTTCCGCCCATGCGTCCTACAGCTACCGCCTGGTTCAGCCCCTTGCCGCCGCACACGGTAGAGAAATTACTACCGTTAATCGTTTCGCCCAAAATTGGCAACCGCTCCGTACAAATTACCAAATCCATGTTAATGCTGCCGATTATCAAAATATTGTTAATGATTGCCACCCCCGAATTTATTTTGCCAACTTCGCAAATAAATCTTCAAATAAGTTGTCACGGTTGATATAATAAACATAACTCATAAAATGACGCCTCTCATCAACCGCATATAGACCATCATATTCAGGTACAGGGCTGTGTATCAGGCGTGAGTGCATGAAACAATTATCGTCATTCAAAAGCCACGCAACCGCCGTCACGTCCCATATCACTCGGCTCCACGGCTTGCCTTTTGCATACGATTCCGCTTCAGCGATTGTATTTTTAGCAAGAAAATCGCTGAGCTTATTTTTCCCTGCCAGCCAATGCTCAAGCTCTG
>CAZNYY010000381.1:0-2676 GCA_964577335.1 uncultured Oscillospiraceae bacterium
TGAGTAAAATGGATGTTTACTAAAGTCTCTTTGTTTCAGTGGAAAGGTCATAACAGGACAACTTTTTCAAAACAAAACCTAAAAGTCCCCTAAAACTCAAAATCACTCGTTAGGATTAGCTCCTAAGAGTGATTTTAGTTTATGTGCTGACCTTCTTTCACTGAAGATCCTCACCTCCGTTTATTGAATTTTTGTGGTTGTTACTTGCCCGTTGACTGCATTTCCTGCTGTTTCAGATACTCATTTAAGGTATCTGTGCGAAAAAGCAAACGGCCGCCGACTCTGGCGCAGGGCAGTTGCTTTCGCCTGACCAATTCGCCCACAAGCCAATAGGACACGCCGAGAAACTTTGCTGTTTCTTTCGCAGTCAGTGTTGTGCGTTCGACCATCATAATCACCTCCCCTCAAAAAGATAAAGTCGTTTAAAACTTTCCCTTGACAGTATGCCACAAATGTGATACTATTAGTTTATAATTACTGTTTGATACATTAAAAGTGTATAACAAGGCTAAAAAAAATATCCTCGGTATAGGTATTAGGTCGCAGGTCTAAGGCACATCTCGTCGTAATCCGCCAAGGTCAGAAGTTTTTACCTTTATATTATAATGGTATTTACAAGCTTTGTCAAGTATTATTTTAATTTAAAATGAATTGTTTTATATATTTTAATTTGGAGTGTGTTGATATGGATATTTTCTCAAAACGAATCAAGGAACTAAGGAGCAAATACAACATTAAACAAACAGACCTTGCGGAAATTGCCGGAACCACACCGCAAAACTATAACGCTTATGAAAAGGGGAGGGAGCCAAGTTATGAAACCATTGTAAAACTGGCAAATTATTTTGGCGTATCAACGGATTACCTGTTAGGCGTAAGTGATTATGAAACTAAGCCATTGCAAAATATAGATGACGAGCTTAAAAAAGTTTTTAAACAATATACAGACGACTTTAAAGAATTAGTCAAGCTTGAAGACTTTGATGCTTTAATTCATTACTGCCTTTTCTATATAAAAGAAAAGGGCAAAAGGATGTACTTATATGATTCCAATGATCCCAAACATGGCAAAGTTACCGGCGTAATATCTTACGAAAAAATTAATCAAACCCATATACGGCGGGTTTTGGAATCTATGGCGTATCAATACTATGATATTCATGGTCTCCCGAATGACAGAGAAGTGATTTTCGATACTGACAGCTTTGATGATTGGGAGTTTATGAAAAACGATACTTTTTTAAAAAGCCATGAAAAGTCCATGGCAAAAAATATGAAGGGTGGTGAGTCCAATGAGGGCATTTAGCTAATTTTTAAATATCTCAGGAGGTCATTATGGCAGGAGGAGGAAACATTGAGAAAAGGGGAGGTAATTCTTACAGACTGGAGTATGCGGCAGGGTTTGACACGAATGGGGAGCGTATTCGGTATCGCAAGACAATAAGTGCAAAATCTATGACTGAGGCGAAAAATCAACTGGCATTGTTTATTGCGGAATGTGAACGCGGTGAATATTGCAACATGACGAATATGACGCTGAAAGATTTTTCCGATAAGTGGTTGAAAGAATATGTGCAAATACAGCTTGCGCCGGCGACACAGCTTGATTATGAGAAGGAACTGAAAAACTGGATACTTCCTGCATTGGGTCATATCAAGCTAAAAAACCTGAAACCGTTACATATCGTGCAATTTTACAATTCATTGGAAACGGCGTCGCGGCTTGACGGCAAGGAAGGCACTATATCGGGAAAGTCCAAGCTTAATTTGCACAGGATATTGTCGTCAATGCTGAATGATGCCGTGCAGTGGCAGATTATGGCATCCAATCCGACAACGAAGGTAGCGCCACCCAAGACAAATAAAACGGTTGCCGAGTCTTATGACGAGGAGTGGACAGCTAAGCTGTTGGAATGTTTGGCACAGGAAGAATTCAAGTGGCAGGTTATCACTTGTATCGCAATCTACACAGGTATGCGGCGTGGTGAAATCATGGGTTTGGAGTGGAAGGATATTGATTTTAACAATAGCTTTATTACCATTGTACGTTCAAGTCAATATATTCCCGGCGTCGGGCTCATTACCAAAGAGCCGAAAACCGAATCCTCCAAACGCAGGCTGACTGTTTCGGATTTTCTGATTGACACCTTGAAAAAGTATAAGGAATATCAGTCGGAAGAAAAAGAAAAGTGCGGTGATAAATGGATTGAAAATGATAGGCTGTTTACCGCATGGAACGGCGAGCCTATGCATCCTGACAGCGTATGTAACTGGTTTACCAAGTTTATAAAAAAGTATTTGCTGCCGAAAATTTCTTTCAAAAGCTTGCGGCACACGAACGCGACGATTCTAATAAACAAAGGAATCAATATCCGTGCCGTGTCCGCAAGATTGGGTCATGCCAACACGTCAACCACGCTGAATATTTACACACACGCTCTGCAAAGCGTTGACAGAGCCGCCGCGAATGTTTTAGAGGAAACGCTGACCAACAACGAAAAAATAAGCTAACTCCGGTACAAAAAAGAATTAATTGCCCCCCAATTTCCCCCAATGATGCCTTTTGGAAACATATATACAAAAAGAAAAAATCCGCAAACCCTTGCGGGAAGCGGATTTCGTTGGTGGGCCTTCAGGGACTCGAACCCCGGACCAACCGGTTATGAGCCGGTTGCT
>CAZNYY010000382.1:0-2676 GCA_964577335.1 uncultured Oscillospiraceae bacterium
GTGCGGCAAGCAGATTGTTAATCTTGCTGATTTCTCACACTCCCAAATATCCGCAAGCACATTTAGGGCGGCAGTGTAACTATGCCGTCCTAATCCCGTAATTTGCCCCATGCAAACAGGGGATACAACGGATTTATGGCGAAAATCCTCTCTTGCGTAGATGTTTGACATATGCACCTCGACAGCGGGCACATTTGCCCCTGCTATCGCATCCCTTATCGCATAGCTGTAATGGCTAAATGCCCCGGGATTTATTATTATACCGTCCTTCTCCTTAGCGCCCCATATTGCGTTTATAATCTCGCCTTCAATGTTACTTTGAAAAAAGTTTAATGATATTCCTCGTTTTTTTGCGCTGTCGGAAATATGCAAGTTTATTTTATCAAGCGTGTCACCGCCGTACACGCCCGTCTCGCGCATCCCCGTCATGTGAATGTTCGGACCGTTTATAACGAGTATTTCCCTTGCTTTTTTAGCCATAATAAATCCTTTCTGCACCCAACACAGGCGCAAATAAAAATTATGAAAGCCTGCTTGCTATAAGCTCTGCAAGTACCGAGGCTTCCCTTTGCAAAAGCTCAAGGTCGGGTCCTTCAAGCATAACCCTTATCCTCGGTTCAGTCCCCGAAGGTCGAATTAAAACCCTGCCGCTGCCCTCAAGCAACCCCTCAACTCTTGATATTTCTTTTGATATAACCGGATCTCCCGTATATGAATATTTCTTGTCATTTGCAACCCTTGCATTTGTAAGTACCTGCGGCAGTATCTTCATGGTGCTTGCAAGCTCGACGGAAGTTTTGCCGCCCCGAACCATAAGTCTTAAAAACTGGAGTGCGGAAATAAGCCCGTCACCGGTGGTATTATATTCCGAAAAAATAATATGCCCCGACTGCTCGCCCCCTAAAACATATCCGCCCTCAATCATTGCTTCAAGCACATAACGGTCGCCCACACCGGTTTTTAAAACCGTTATACCATTTTCCTCGCCCATCAAAAATAAGCCCATATTGCTTAGTACAGTGGCAACCAGAGTATTATGCTTTAATCTGCCCTCAGCCTTCATCCCGCAGGCGCATGCCGCCATAATCTGATCCCCGTCAATAAGACTGCCGTCGCTGCTTACAAGCAAAACCCGGTCGGCATCTCCGTCAAAAGCAACACCTAAATCACATTTGTTTTGGGCAGTAAACTGGGCAAGCCCCTCTATATGTGTGGAGCCGCAATTGCGGTTTATATTATATCCGTCGGGACTGTCATTTATAGTAAAAACCTCCGCCCCCAGCCGCTCAAAACAAAGCGGAGCGGTTTTATATGCGGCGCCGTTTGCACAGTCCACCGCAAGTTTTATTCCTTCAAGCGAACAGTCAATACTCGTCTCCGCAAAACTCACATAATGCGAAAGAGCGGAAGGCGCCGACAGTGTGCGCCCTATATCCCTGCCGGATGCAAGAGAAAACTCATTTTTATTCACAAAAAACTCAATTTTATCTTCAATGTGGTCAGGCAATTTTAAGCCAGCACTTGAAAGAAATTTTATACCGTTATATTTTGCGGGGTTGTGAGATGCGGATATAACAACACCTGCATCCGCCTTGTATTTTCTGGTGAGGTAGGCAATAGCGGGTGTAGGCATAACGCCTGCCAATACCACATCCGCCCCTACCGAGCATATACCCGCAGCAAGGGCACATTCAAGCATATCACCTGAATTCCTGGTGTCCTTCCCAACAAGTATTTTCGCACGGTTTCCGTTTTTCCCCGTAAGAACATACGCCCCTGCCTGACCAAGTCGAAACGCAAGGTCCGGCGTGATTTCAGTGCCCGCAACACCACGCACCCCGTCTGTACCGAATAATCTCATACAAATTACCTCTCTGGCCCACAAAAATCAGTTAAAACCCCTTACCGTGAGCCGGATAAGGTGCATAATTTTTGCAAAACTATTTTAAAGCCATATTCATAATTTCGCTCGAACGTTTTATAAACTCTGTAAGAGCCTCCCCCTCAAGCGGGCGTTGTGCAAGTCTTGCCATATCATAAATTTGCAGGCAAATGAGCTTTGATTTTTCATTATCCCCCATATCAGCCAATGCTTTTACAAGGGGGTGGGAGGTATTTACGGTAAGGGTTTCTTCGGGGGAGAACATACCGGCCGGCATACCCGCACCATACATTTTTGCCATTTCGCTCATCCTGCGTGACTCCTCGCTTAAAAGCAAAACCGCCGGAAATTCATCCGATTTAAGGTTTGCGGTGTCAATTTTAAGTTTATCGTTTTCAAGTGCCACTTTAAACAGTTCGGCAACGGATGACGCATTTTCGGAACTCTCACCGTCTTTTAACGAATCGGCAAGCCCCGAGTCTATCCTCTTAAAACTCACCTTGTCTCTCTTTGTTTCAAGAAAGGGTATAAAATGATTATCTATAAGTCCGGGCAGCAAAACCGCCGATAAACCCTGTTTTTTGAACATTTCAATGTATTGTGCCTGCTGCACCTCGTCCGACACATAATAAACAACTCCCTCGTGCCCATCAGCCTTTGCCTCATCAATACACTCGGGCAGGGTTTTATATTCGCCCGCCGTGTCTTTAAACACTAAAATATCACGCACCCGCTCATAAAACTTTTCGTCCTTCAGGCAGCCGAATTTTATAAAGGGATTAATATCATCCCAA
>CAZNYY010000383.1:0-2670 GCA_964577335.1 uncultured Oscillospiraceae bacterium
TTGAGGTGCCGACGTTAGACGGCAAGGTCAGATATGATATACCCGAGGGTACTCAAAACGGCGCGGCATTTCGCCTTCGGGGCAAGGGCATAAATATTTTGGGCGGGCGCGGACGAGGTGACCAGATTGTAACCGTGTACATTGAAGTGCCCAAAAACCTAACACCGGCTCAAAAAGATGCTTTAATGCAATTTGCCAATGAAACAGGGGATAAAAATTACAAGAAAAGAAAGAACTTTGTAGAAAAAATGAAAGGTCTTTTCAAATAAGAGTTGACATAATTTTGGGGATGGGTTATAATTTTAAGCGTAGCATAATTTGGGAGGAAGTGGCCGTTATGTCTGGTAAAACTAAGGCGCTGGCAGTTGCTTTGGGGGATATAGAAAAAAAATTCGGCAAGGGTGCCGTAATGAAACTTGGTGAAAATACCCACCTTAATGTCGAGGTTATACCTACCGGGTGTTTAAGCCTTGATATTGCGCTTGGTGTGGGGGGAATTCCAAAAGGCAGAGTTATTGAAATATTCGGGCCGGAGTCCTCGGGTAAAACCACCGTTTCGCTACATATGGTTGCGGAGGCGCAAAAATATGGCGGAGAGGTGGCTTTTATTGACGCTGAACATGCTCTTGATCCGGGGTATGCCAAAAATTTGGGTGTTGACGTGGAAAGCCTTTTGGTGGCACAACCCGACACGGGTGAGCAGGCACTGGAAATTGCCGAGGCGCTTGCCAGAAGTAACGCAATTGATATTATAGTGGTAGACTCCGTGGCGGCACTGGTTCCGAAGGCGGAGATTGACGGGGAGATGGGCGCATCCCATGTGGGGCTTCATGCAAGGCTTATGTCACAGGCACTTAGGAAGCTTGCGGGTGTTGTCAACAAGTCAAATACCACAGTTGTTTTTATAAATCAGTTAAGGGAAAAAGTTGGGGTTATGTACGGCAACCCGGAAGTTACAACAGGCGGACGTGCGCTTAAATTTTATTCATCGGTAAGGCTTGAGGTCAGAAGGTCCGAGGGACTAAAGTCAGGGACGGATTTTATCGGTAACAGAACCAGGATAAAGGTTGTTAAAAACAAGGTTGCACCGCCTTTTAAAGAGATAGAATGTGATATAATGTACGGGCAGGGTATTTCGAGGGAAGGCGATGTGCTTGACTTGGCTGCTGAATTCGGTTTTATTAAAAAAAGCGGCGCATGGTATTCCCATGGTGAGGAAAGGATAGGGCAAGGTCGTGACAACGCCAAGAATTATCTCATGGCAAATCCTGAAGTTTTGGCAAAGCTGGAGGCGCAGGTAAGGGAAAAGGCGGGGTTGCCGCCCGCTCCGGCAGTAAAAAAAGAAACGGCGGGAAAAACGACGGAAAAGACAGAAAAAGCAGAAAAAACCGATAAAAAAGCTGAAAAAGCCATTGAAAAGGCTGACGAGAAAGCGGAGAAATAAGAAGTTAAAAGGGGTCTGACGTATATCTTGCGCAGACCTTTTTTTGAACATGAAAGAGGTGGCAGGGTGCATCACGGGTTTTTAAAGGTTGCGGCGGTGACATTTAGGGCGGAGGTTTCGGATGTCACACATAACACCGATGAAATTATAGAAAATATAAAAACAGCGGCGGAAAACGGCGCAAAGCTTGCGATTTTTCCCGAACTTTGCATGACGGGGTACACCGCGGGGGATTTGTTTTTGCAAAAAAGCTTGCAAGATGCTGCTCTGGGGGGACTTTCCCGCATTTGTAAGGAAACGGCGAATAAGGATATTGCAGCGGTTATCGGACTTCCCTTTGAGTGGAGGGGAAGGCTTTATAACTGCGCCGCAGTGGTTTGCAGGGGTACGGTTATAGGGTTGGTGCCTAAAACATATCTGCCAAACTATGGGGAGTTTGATGAGGAAAGATATTTTTCAAAGGCACCGGACACAAATTATCAAATTAATATTTCGGGGCAGGATGTGCCTTTTGGAAAAAACCTTGTTTTTGAATGCGAAAATATGCCGGGCTTTACTTTTGGGGTTGAAATTTGTGAAGATTTATCGTCGCCGCACAAGGAGGGAGCAATTATTATTGCCAATCCTTCGGCCGAAAACGAGGTAATAGGCAGGGCACAGTTTAAGTATGATTTTATTAAAATTCGTTCAAAGGTGTCCCCCTGTGCGGTTGTCCATGCAGCTGCAGGGGAGGGGGAGTCTACAACAGATTTGGTATTTGCCGGGCAAAACCTTATTTTTGAAAACGGAAGCCGTCTTGCCCTCTCAAAAAAGTATTCCACGGGAATAATTTATGCTGATATTGACACAGAAAGGCTGCTTTATGAAAGATTAAAAACCCCCAAAGAAAGGGTGGAACCGCAAAGAGTTTATTTTAAAATAAATGCCGAGGAAACAAGGCTTGACAGGGTTTTTTCGCCTACTCCCTTTGTGCCGTCTGGCATCCAAAAGCTTGATGAGCGGTGCGAAGAAATACTCACCATGCAGGCGGCGGGACTTGCAAAGCGCTTGGCGCATACAAAGGTTAAAACCGTGGTGATAGGTATTTCAGGCGGGCTTGACTCTACTTTGGCACTTCTGGTGTCATTAAGGGCAGTTAAAAAGGCGGGACTTGACAAAAAGAATATTTTGGGCGTTACCATGCCCTGCTTTGGCACAACAAAAAGAACCTTGGAAAATTCAAAAGC
>CAZNYY010000384.1:0-2663 GCA_964577335.1 uncultured Oscillospiraceae bacterium
AGACGGCGATGTGCAAAATAATCTCTTATCATTCCTTGCCCCGCGATAAGAGTATTTTCATTTACTATTTATGCCGATGCGGGGCGGCGGAATGGAGATTATTATGAAAAAAGGTATCAGTATTTGGTCGTTCGGGGATATGAAGTTGTCGGATGCGTTTCGCTTGGCGGCGGATGCGGGGTTTGACGGGGTAGAGGTTGCCATTGCGGAGGATGGCGAGATAAACCTTTCAACAACCGAGGAAGAACTTTTGGAGATTGCTAAAAGCGCAAAGGAAAACGGGATAGAACTGTATAGCGTTGCAAGCGGCTTGTACTGGACATATTCTCTCACTGCGGATGATGAAAAAACCCGTGAAAAAGCGAAAAATATTGTAAAAAAACAGCTTAAAACCGCAGAGATTTTGGGTTGCGACACGATTTTGATAGTGCCCGGTGCCGTTAGCTGCTCATTTTCACCTGTTTTGGGTGTGGTGGAATATGCTGTGGCGTACGCCCGTGCTGTAGAGGCGCTAAGGGAGCTTGCCCCTTATGCGGAGGAATGCGGCGTTTCGATAGGCATTGAAAATGTTTGGAACAACTTTTTGCTCTCCCCCCTTGAGATGAAGGGTATTATTGACGAAGTGGACAGCAGTTTTGTGGGCGCATATTTTGATGTTGGCAATGTGTTGGTCACGGGGTATCCCGAGCAGTGGATTGGGATTTTGGGTGACAGAATTAAAAAAGTTCATTTTAAAGATTTCAAAAGGTCGGTCGGCACGCTTGACGGTTTTTGCGATTTGCTGGCGGGGGACGTAAATTATCCCGCTGTTATGGAGGCGCTCCAAAAGGTTGGGTATGACAACTGGGTCACCGCTGAAATGCTGCCGCCTTATACACATTATCCCGAGCAGATTATATACAACACTTCGAATTCAATGGACAGGATTTTGGAACGGTAAAAGAAGGGAGATTTATATGGTAAAGATAGGTTTAATAGGCTGTGGCTTTATGGGCGGGATGCATTTGTCCTGCTACAATGCATTAAGAGAAGGTGTCAGGGTTACGGCAATTGCGGACATTAACGAGGAGAGAACATCCGGCTTTTCGAAGAAGTTTGACCTGGAAGTGTACAAAAGCGGTGAAGAACTAATAAAAAATGCGGATGTTGATGCAATAGACATATGCTTGCCTACATATCTTCATACACAACATGCTGTCATGGCTATGGAGCATGGCAGGGATGTTTTTATTGAAAAGCCCGTTTGCCTGAATTTAGACGAGGCGGCACTGCTTTTGGAAACACAGAAAAAAACCGGAAAAAGGGTTATGGTCGGACAGGTAATACGCTCGTGGGACGAGTACAAGTTTTTAAAAAAGATTGTGGATGAGAATACCTATGGCAAGGTTGTGTCTGCCGTGTTTAAAAGGCTTAGCCCTCTGCCCACATGGTCGTGGGAGGGGTGGCTGCACAAGCCCGAGTGCAGCGGAACCATGGCGCTTGACTTGCATATTCATGATGTTGACTACATGAGGTATCTCCTTGGTGAACCGCAGGATTTGTCATCCCATGTGGCTAGGGACGAAAACGGAATTCTAAACCATATATTCTCAACATTTTTGTATGACGGTTTTGTTGTAACTGTTGAAGGGTGTTGGGATTATCCAAAAGATTTTCCGTTTAGTATGGAGTATCGTGTGATGTTTGAGGATGCGACTGTTATGTTCAACTCTCACCACCAAAGTCCTGTGATTTATCTTAAAGAGGGCGGGATAATAAAGCCCGAAATAGAGAGGGTGTTTGAGGACAGCGGAGATTTGGGCGGAAATATTTCATCTCTGGGCGGTTATTACAACGAACTGAAATATTTTGTGCAAAAACTTGCAAGCGGTGCAGAAATTGAAATAGCGCCTTTGAGCGAGGGCGTAAAATCGGTCGAATTAGTGCTCAGAGAAATAGAATTAGCAGGCGGAGCAGTGAAAAAATGAGTAAAATTTATAACATTTCGATAATAGGCTGCGGTCACATGGGTGAAGCGCACATGGACGATATTTACTACAAGGAGAATGTGTCTGTTTTATATGCGTGCGACAGGCACATTGAAAAGGCGGAGCTTTTTCAGAGAAAATACAATGCAAAAAAAATAACTACAAATTATGAGGATATAGTAAACGACCCTCTTGTTGACATTGTGATAATAGCGACATATCCTGCATCGCATCTTGAAATTCTTGAAAAATGTATTGCCAATAAAAAGCACGTTATATGCGAAAAACCCATTACAACAAATTTGGAGGGCGGGCGTGAATTTGTACGGCTTGTGAAGGAAAACCCTGATGTTAAGGTGCTTGTGGGGCATATCCTGCGCCATAACGAAACCTATAACAGGGTGGCGGAGATGATACAGGAGGGCGCTATCGGAAAACCCATAATTATGCGCATGGTGCAAAACCACCACACCATGGACTGGGCAAAATATCTTGAACTTATAAAGGAAACCTCGCCCATTGTCGACTGCGGTGTTCACTATATCGACATAGTAAAATGGTTTACGGGGAGCAAGGTTGAAAAAATCACGGCAGTGGGGCTTAGAACCGAGGAGGACCTGCCCCCTGACAAGTATAACTACGGGATTATGACACTTAAAACCTCGGACGGTTCGGTGGCATATTACGAGGCGGGAT
>CAZNYY010000385.1:0-2652 GCA_964577335.1 uncultured Oscillospiraceae bacterium
ATTCACACGAAATGTCACTGATTCTGCGAGGAAGATTTACTAAAGCTTTTCCTGCCTCATCCTTAACTTCAGAGGCATCCTTCATGAGAACCATTTTCACTTCCTCATCCGAGTGTTCAGATATAAATGCCATTCTTCCGTTTGTAATGTATTTGCCAAAATGCCTCTCTACATTTGCCAACGATTCTCTGGATAGATAGTAGTAGCCCGTATCCTTATACCCCCCTGCATCTGTTGTAAACTTTAATGCAGTGGCTACAGCTTTATCAACTCCAGTATCAAGACTTTCCGCTTGTACCTTGGCATCATTTTTATTGTTTGCCGGAATCAAAATCGTATCAAATGTTGCATTCCCCACAACGTTTTCTTTCTCAAAATAGCCGTATTTGGCACTTTCTATTTGTTGATAGCTGCGGTCGTACCAACCATCCTCCATGGTTATGCTTATGTCTTCACCATCTGCGGATGCCACAAGGATATTTGCACCGGAAGCATAGTTCGACCTAAGTGTTTTACCGTCATCATCGTAAGATATACCGGAATTGGGTAGCATATGCCACAGTTGTTTATACGAATTGTTCCTTGCTTGGTTTTCCGGTGTAATATTATCTGAAACGATCCAGTAATACGGCTTTACAAATAAAATAGTTCTTTCGTGCTCATAACCAGTCGTTTTATCAGTGGACTGGCTCAAAAAGTCAAAGCCATCGTTTGTACTCCAATGATGAATAGTTCCCTTCTCGGTATTTATAATCTGTGATGTATTGTTAATTTCCACAGTATTGTGCGCTCTTGTGGATAAACCCCATCTTCTGTAGGGGTCTGAGCTTGTATATGTAAAGATGCCTGCATCGTTTAAAAGCACTCTGCCGTATGCCGAAACAGTAACATGATTATCATCCGCATGTCCGTGACCGTTTCCTCCGCCCCGAACATTGGTAAACATAAACAGAGCATCCTTGCTCCAACTGGAGCGCATCATCGTCACACGGCTATCAGGAAACTGGGTCGAAAGCCACGAGGGCTTTGTTCCTTTTGCCCCGAAACTATCTATATATTCAAGCTCGTGGTCACCATACCAGTTTACTACCTGCGGATATAACTGATTGGTTCTCTTACCTGCCGATTCATCCCCATATTGCAGGTTTGTGCCATCTGCGCAAAAGAGCAGGAGATTATAGTAGGCTGCTTTATGCAACAATTCATCAAATTTTTCACTGACCTGACGGTTATTGTCCATCATAATCTGTTTGTATTCCAAAGCAGAATTGTATGTACCTCTGTTGTATCCTCCGGTAGATTCGATATATGAGCCGTCAGAAAAATAATGCTCCTCCGAAATCAGCCTTTCAATCCTCTCACAGGAAATGTCCAGCCATCCTCCCTCTGATAAGGAATCCTTAAATTCAGGCATCATCAGGGACGATTTTAACAGACCCATAAACTCTGTCAAAACCCAGTTCCCCGATGCCGCATGTTTGTAAACGATAGAATTGCTCATATCCCATATATGCTTTAATATCGCCGTACTGCTGTCGGAAGACATACTTGCACTTTTCACCAGAACCTCATATGCCTGAATCCAATTTGTGAGTCTTATGGCGGTATCTAAACTTCGGGGATACTGTCCCCTTGCCTCAGGGATGCCTTCGGGATGCCATGCACCCATATCTGAAATAAAATCCTCCATTATGCGTATTGACTTATAGGCATAAGTTTCGTCATTGGTGACGCTGTACTCAACGGCTATGGGGCCCCAAGCGCTAAACCGGCACGTCTGGTACATATACTCAATGTCGGCACCATCAGGTCTTAACCAGTCATTTTTCTCGGGAAGACCATTGTAGGAATAGACAAATCCCAAAAGAGAATTCCACACCACACTGCCTTCGACCCAAGTATTGGTGGGTTCCTTTGTGATAATTACCCTTTTTTGCCCCGAAAGGTCTGGAACAGCTCTTCCATACAGAACCAACCTTGCACTTTGTATCGTATCACTCTCTGAAAGGTCAGGAAATTCAAATTTAAGTAGTGTTTTGTACGTTTCATCACCCAAAAACTCGCCATAGGTTTTTACCTGCAAATAAGGATCATTTCCGTAATTTGTCTCTTTAAAATTTCCGGCTCGAATCACCGCATCTTCCTTCGCCCTATAATGCAATGTTCTTCCACTTACAGTAACCTCCAAAACAGGGTGCAATCTGGAATCGGGATGATCCTTCGAGGCAAACTCGTAACTGCTGGCTTCATTATACCACGCCATAACCGAATATGTTGAAACACCCCCCTTTGCAATGTATTCGGGCTTTACGTTTATATACGAATATGCCCACTGGTTTCCTGCGGAAAATTCACCTTGAAAGTACTCCGAACTCTGCACATGATAAATGTCGTCCACCAGCATATTTGCCCAGCCGGTGATTCTCCGATTCATACTAAGGGAGGTTCGGGGCAGTCTGTTTTGCATATATTCCTGCATTTTTTTCTGCGCCAAGGCATAGTCCCCGCTTTTTGCAGCTTCTTCGATGGGCGACAACTCAGAGCTGTATGTATAATCAATTTTCCCCTCAACAGACCAACAGTTTTGTGCGCCGTTCCACTTTCCAAAAAATTCTTCGTCTGTCACAATCTGCGGATCATAAAATACTTCAT
>CAZNYY010000386.1:0-2645 GCA_964577335.1 uncultured Oscillospiraceae bacterium
ACCACCCCGTGGCCGACAACAGTACCGAGGAAGGGCGAATGCAAAACAGGCGGGTGGATTTTGTTATAGCAAAAGCGACTTAGTTTGAAATTATTAAATGTTTAGCTTTGGGAAAGGAAGGCAAGATGAGTACATCAAAAAAGTTTTTATCTGTGATTTTGATTTTTATAATATCGGGTTTATGTGCTTTTTTGGGGTTTTCTTATTTAAACGATACGGCTGAAAAATTTTATTTGCTTGATACGGGCGGGCATTTTATCACAAATGTGAAAGACACAAAAAACCTGCTGAAATCAGATATTGCAATAAAAATGAGCGACAAAAATCAGCACAGAACGTTTGAGGCAAACAATTTTCAGGTGCGTGATGCAATTATAGGTGTTTTGCGTTCAAAGTCTTATGACGAACTGAAAAACCCCGGTGTTCAGGAAACTTTAAAAGATGAAATAAAAAACAGGTTATGCGAAGTTTTACCCGGGGATTCCATAGTCGATACATATTTTCGGGAATTTGTTATTCAATAAATGAGATGGGTGTGATTGTATTTGGCGGATTTACTGTCCCAAAACCAGATAGATGATTTACTGCGCACTCTGGCCCACGGAGGTGCGGACGCCTCAGCCTATAAAGAGGATGAAGGCACTGAAATACAGATTTATGATTTTAAAACAGCAAACAAGTTTTCAAAAGAACACATAAAGATACTGCATAATATATACGAAAATTTTTCGCAGTTATTCTCAACATACCTGTCGGGAAACCTGCGAACCAACTGCCAAGTGGAGGTGGTGTCGGTTGAAGAACAAAAATATTACGAGTACATAAACTCTCTGCCCACCCCGATTGTATTGGCAATAATGGATATTACCCCGATGGGCAGTCCTTCTCTTTTGGAGTTTTCGCCCGTTATATCCTACGAACTGATAAACCGCCTATTAGGCGGCAAAGGCGGCGAACCAAAGGCGGCGGGCACTTTTACCGAAATTGACCTGGCACTTTTAGAGAGGACGTTTTTACACCTTACAAAGCTTGTGGATGCGTCATGGTCAAAGGTTATAAAGGTAAAAACCATTTTTGAGAGAATCGAAACAAGCCCGCAATTTGCACAAATTATTTCATATAACGAAACTATCGCCATCATTACAATAAGAGTGAAAATAGGCGACAAGGTGGAAGGGTTTATAAATGCCTGCATACCGCATATTGCAATAGAGCCGGTGGCAAAACAGCTTAACACAAAGCTTTGGTATACGGGTGAAAGAACAACAAGCGACCCTCAAAACAAAAAAAATATACGCCAAAAGCTTGTAACGGCAAAGGTGGATGTGACAGTTGCATTTCACGATACCACTGCCCGAGTGGGAGATGTACTGGGGCTTGAGATAGGGGATGTTTTGCAGCTTGAACATAAGGTTGACGAAAAGCTGGTGGTTAAGGTTGACAATTCCGAAAAGTTTTTGGGGGAACTTGGTGTGATGAAAAACAAATATGTTGTGCGAATATCCGATACCATTAAGGAGGAAGAAAATGACTGATAATGAAAAAACACTGCATATAACCGAAATGGAAAGAGATGCCATAGGGGAAATAGGCAATATATGCATGAGTGCCGCTGCCACCACTTTGCATGACATACTGCAAATGCGGGTTACCATTACAACACCTGCGGTAGAGATTACAAATATAAAAGAACTTGCAAGCAAATACACAACCCCCTATGTTGTGGTGGATGTGTCATACACATCGGGTGTTGTTGGCAACAACTTGCTTGTTATAAAAACGGATGATGTAAAACTTATCACCTCCACTATGATGGGCAGCGAGCCGAATATGGAGGATGAGCTTGGCGAACTTCATCTAAGTGCCATCGGCGAGGTAATGAACCAGATGATAGGCACCTCCGCCACATCCATGTCAACCCTTATTAAAACCCCGATAGGCATATCTCCTCCCACGGTCAGTGTAATAAATATATCCGAGGACAGAGAAAACCTGCCCCTGCAAGAAGATGTGATTATAAGCACCACTTTTAAAATGGAGATAGAAAACCTTCTTGACACGGAAATTGTACTGCTTATGCCGTATGATTTCGGAAAAAACCTTGTAACGGGCTTTCTGGAAGCCAGCAATATCGAAAACCCGCCCTCAAAAAGCCAAAAAGAGAAGCAGACCCCCGAGGTTAGAAGTGTTACACTGCAATCTTTTGATGATGAGCCTGCCACAGGGGAGCCGACCGATAACCTGGAACTTTTGATGGACGTGCCGCTTATGGTAAGTGTGGAGCTTGGGAGAACAAAAAGAATTTTAAAGGATATATTGGAGCTTAATATTGGTTCTATTGTGTCCCTCGACAAGCCCGCAGGGGATTTGGTTGACGTGCTGGTAAACGGCAAAGTTATAGCAAGGGGCGAGGTTGTGGTGATAGACGACAACTTCGGTGTTAGGATTACCGACATTGTAGGTCCTGACAAAAGATATACAGCAGGGAAATAATATTTTTCGGGGGTGTGTTTTTTGGCGGACATTGTAAAAATACTGTTTTACATTATCGCCTTTATAGGGGTTTTGTTTGCGGCATATTACAGTTGCAGGTTTTTGTCATCCGCACGCTGCGGGCTTTTAAAATCAAAACACATGAGTGTTTT
>CAZNYY010000387.1:0-2642 GCA_964577335.1 uncultured Oscillospiraceae bacterium
AAATCCCTTCCCTTTTTCGCTGGAATAGGGTAATCGGCAAGGCTGCGCACATTTGCCTCGGTTGCCGCTTCGCCCGCCAATCATACTGCTCATAAGACAGCGCCCGGAGTAGGATATGCACAAAGCCCCGTGTATAAACACCTCTGTTTCAATTTCGCTGTTTTGGGATATATGAAGTATATCCTGCGAAGAAAGTTCCCTCGCCAAAATAACACGGCCAAACCCCGCACGCCTGAGTGCCTCCGCCCCATCAACACTGTGAACACTCATCTGTGTGCTTGCATGAACGGGCATGGAGGGCGCCACTTCCCTGACAAGGCTTGCCGCTCCCATATCCTGAACAATAAATGCATCAACCCCTAAGCCGCAGGCGTGCCGCACAAGTTCTTCAAGTCTTGCCATCTCTCCCTCATAAAAAAGGGTGTTCGCCGCAAGGTACACCAAAACGCCACGTCCATGGCAATATTTCACCGCATCCTCAAGCTCATCATACGAAAAATTTGCAGCAGAGCTTCTTGCACTAAAATCCTTAGAGCCCAAGTATATCGCATCCGCCCCATTTTCAACCGCCGCCCTAAGCGCCTCGTACGACCCCGCCGGTGCCAAAAGTTCCATTAGGTTTTCTCCAATTTTGTATGCGCCTTTGCCAGTTCAATTTTCAGTCTGTCAATCTCTTTTTTTTGGGCATCACAATCTGCGGACAATCTTTTAATAAGGGCATCATTTTTCGTGTTACTCTCTGATAGCAGAGCCACTCTTGTTTTCAATTTTTCGTTTTCATCCAAAAGCTTAAACCTTTCATCTGCCACATTAATAGCCGTGAGAACAGCCGCCAGTGTAGTGCTTAGGCGTATGTCCTTGGCAGAGGCGGCTTTCATAGCTTTATCCACATAAAAGGCAACCTTCTGAACATATTCTTCGCTGTCATCACTTTCAATTAAATATTCGCTACCATAGATTTTTACATTCGTACGGATTTTAGCTTTTTCCATGGCATACCCCTCCATTTTATGCTTTGTTATGATTATATACCAAAAGCATTAAAATTCATAGCAATTTTCAAAAAAATTTATGTTTTGTTAATTATTTTATGGTATAATAACCTCACGAAATATAACGAAATCAAAGATTTCTATATTTCGGAGAACATTGAATCGTAATTTGCACACGGCTTGCGCCGTACTGCGCACCCTTCGGGTACTTATTTTGTTTTACAAAATAAAAATTATGATATAATGAGCGTAAGCAAATTTCATCATATCTTGCTTTGTACCGAAGGTGTTTTAATCGAAAGAAAAGTATATTAAAATAAAATAATAAAGGCTGGTGCTGTGGCTTGGAAAAAATGCTGATTGACGGCGGCGTAAGACTTAACGGTGAAGTCCGGATAAGCGGCGCAAAAAATGCTGCTGTCGCTATAATTCCTGCTGTTTTGCTTGTTGAGGGCAAATGTAGGATTGAGAATATTCCTGACATTAAAGATGTTGATTCAATTATAGATATACTTATTTATTTGGGGGCGGATGTACAAAAAATTTCAAACGATATTATGGAGATAGACGCAAGCCCCGTAAAAAGTTTTAGTGCGGATTGTGACATGGTTCGCTCCATGCGTGCTTCTTATTATCTTTTGGGGGCGCTTTTGGGCAGGTTTGGCAGTGCGCATGTTAGAATGCCCGGCGGCTGCAATTTCGGCGAAAGACCGATTGATCAGCATATAAAAGGGTTTGAATCTCTCGGTGCAAAGGTTATAAAAACAAATGATATAGTTATGGCAAATTCAGATGGGCTTACGGCATCATCTATTTATCTTGATGTGGTAAGCGTCGGTGCCACAATTAATATAATGCTTGCGGCAAGCCGTGCCAAGGGCATTACAACAATTGAAAATGCCGCTAAGGAGCCTCATGTTGTTGATGTTGCAAACTTTTTAAACGCAATGGGGGCACATGTTATAGGTGCGGGGACGGATTCTATTAGGATAATCGGAACCGATAAAATGAGCGGCGGTACATACAGCATTATTCCCGACCAGATAGAAGCGGGCACCTTTATGGTTGCCGCTGCCGCCACGGGCGGTGATGTAACTGTTTTGAATGTTATTCCAAAGCATATGGAATCACTCTCGGCAAAGCTTATTGAAGCGGGGGCTGAGGTTTTTGAGATGGATGATGCAATACGGGTTGTGGGCGGCGAAAGTATAAAAAACGTAAATGTAAAAACCATGCCCTACCCCGGTTTTCCCACTGACCTGCAGCCGCAGATTGTAACCCTTTTATGCATGGCAAATGGAACAAGCAGGGTGACGGAGGGTGTTTGGGCATCAAGGTTTCAGTATATTGATGAGCTTAGGAGAATGGGTGCGGATATAGTTTTGGCGGGCAACAGTGCCATTATAACAGGTGTTCCCCGCTTGTCGGGTGCCAAAGTTAATGCGACTGATTTGCGCGCAGGTGCGGGGCTTGTTATTGCGGGGCTTATGGGCGAGGGCACCACGCATATTTATAATTTACAGCATATTGACAGGGGATACGAAAATATTGAGGCAAAACTTATTTCCCTTGGCGCAAAAATAAAAAGGGTTGCCTATAATAGGACAGCGGCGGTAAACGCGTGAGAGGATTGATGAAATGGCATATATC
>CAZNYY010000388.1:0-2631 GCA_964577335.1 uncultured Oscillospiraceae bacterium
GGGGGACGGGAGGAACGAGCATCCCACGCAGGCGCTCCTTGATTGTTTTACAATCAAAGAGCAAAAGGGTAGGATTGAAGGGCTTAAAGTGGCGATTTTAGGTGACATTGCCCACAGCCGTGTTGCCAGAAGCAATATATACGGGCTTACAAAACTTGGGGCGAAAGTGGCGTTTGGGGGACCTGCAACACTGATACCCAAGGGGCTTGAAAACCTGGGGGTTGAGGTGTACCAAAGCGTGCAGGAAGCGCTTTTTGATGCGGATGTTGTGATGGGGCTTAGACTTCAGATGGAGCGGCAGAAAAGAGGGCTTTTCCCAAGTGTGCGTGAGTACGCCCGCTTTTTCGGGATTGATGACAAGCGCATGATTTTTGCAAAACCCGATGCTATTATAATGCATCCCGGCCCCGTAAACCGAGGTGCGGAAATGACCAGCAGAATTATAGACAGCGAAAGGTCATTTATAAACGAACAGGTTACAAACGGTGTTGCGGTCAGAATGGCAATTTTGTATTTGTATGCACGAAAAACCGATATAAGCGTAGCAGAGTAGGAGGGATAGAATGAGAATTCTTATTAAAGGCGGCAGGGTTATTGACCCGGTTCACAATCGTGACGAAATAATTGACATATTAATTGAAAACGGAATTATAGAAGAAATTGAAAAGGATATTGATTTGGGGGGCGCAGAAATTGATATTATAGATGCGGGGGGGCTTATTGTGTGCCCCGGTCTTATTGATATGCACTGTCATCTGCGTGACCCGGGGTATGAGTACAAAGAGGACATAGAAAGCGGGGCAAAAAGTGCCGTGGCGGGCGGTTTTACAAGTATTGCATGTATGCCCAATACCGACCCTGCAATAGACAACGAAGCGATTATAAATTATATAAACGACAAGGCAAAGGCGTCAGGGTATGCAAATGTGTATTCGATAGGCGCCGTTTCAAAGGGGCGGGCGGGAGAGCAGCTTGCCGAGATTGGGGAGATGAAGTTTGCGGGTGCGGTGGCGGTGTCGGACGACGGAGACCCCATCTCAAATGCCGGACTTATGCGACAGGCACTTATATATGCTTCAATGTTTGAAATACCCGTCATATGCCACTGTGAGGAAAAGACGCTTTTAGACGACGGTGTTATGAACGAGGGTGCGGTGGCAACTGCCATGGGGCTTAGAGGCATCTCAAACTCAGTTGAGGAGGTAATGGTTTCAAGGGATGTTATAATTGCCGAGAACGAGGGTTTGCCCGTGCATATTGCGCATGTAAGCACTGCGGGTTCTGTTGAAATTATAAGGCAGGCGAAAAAAAGGGGAGTGCGTGTCACGGCGGAAACCTGCCCGCATTATTTTACATTGACGGACGAGACGGTTTTGGGGTATAACACAAACGCAAAAATAAACCCGCCGCTTAGAACGGCTAAAGACGTGGCGGCGATAAAAGAGGGACTTCGTGACGGGACGATTGATGTTATAGCGACCGACCATGCGCCCCATCATGAGGACGAAAAAAATTGCGAGTTTGACTATGCCGCGAACGGCATTATAGGTTTTGAAACGGCACTTGCACTGGGGATAACCCATCTTGTAAGGGAAAATGTGCTGTCCACCGGCGAACTTATTGAGAAGATGAGCAAAAACCCCGCATCAATTTTGAGCCTTAACAAGGGGACGATAGGGCTTAAGCGCCCGGCGGATATTACAATCTTCTCGCCTGACGAGCAGGTGGAGATTACCGAGGACAAGATTGTATCAAAATCCAAAAACACTCCGTTTTTGGGGAGTACATTGTTTGGCAAGGTGGTATATACCATTGTGGGCGGCAAAATAGTTCTGAGAATGGGGGAGTTGATGTAGATGGCAATATCACAGCTTATTAAAAACATAGACAAAAGAGGAAACCCCACCGTGGCTGGGCTTGACCCGGAGCTTGCACATATACCCGACCACATAAAAAACAAGGCATTTAAAGAGTACGGAAAAACGCTTGAGGGTGCGGCGGAGGCAATATGGCAGTTTAACCGGGGGCTTATAGATGCGCTTTATGACGTGGTGCCGGCTGTAAAGCCGCAGTCTGCATACTACGAAATGTACGGTTTACAAGGGATTATGGCATTACATAAAACCATAAAATACGCAAAAGAAAAAGGGCTTTATGTCATACTTGACGTAAAGCGAAACGATATAGGGAAAACCGCCTCGGCATATTCAAGCGCATATATCGGAAAAACGGATATTGACGGGGTGCGGGTGAGGGCGTTTGAGCCGGACGGGATAACGGTAAACCCGTATCTTGGAAGTGACGGAATACAACCCTTTGTGTTTGACTGTAATAAGTTTGACAAAACAATTTTTGTGCTTATTAAAACCTCAAACCCGTCATCAGGGGAGTTGCAGGACTTGAATGTCGGCAACAGCACCGTGTACGAAGAATGTGCAAAAATGGTAAACGGTCTTGCGGGGCAGGCGATAGTAAATTGCGGTTACAGCAATATCGGGTGTGTGGTGGGGGCAACCTATCCCGAGCAGGCGGAAATACTTAGACAAATGCTGCCCAGATGCTATTTTTTGGTTCCCGGGTACGGTGCGCAAGGGGCTGACGCTGCTGACGTGAAAGTGTTTTTCAACCCCG
>CAZNYY010000389.1:0-2618 GCA_964577335.1 uncultured Oscillospiraceae bacterium
GCTTTAACGCAAAATAATTTTTTTTTGAAGGTGACGGTGCCCCCTGGCGGGCACCGCACCCGAACCTACGACAAGAAAGGGGCAGCACTTGTGGCTAATTCTCAAACAATAACAGAAAAAGCTGTGGTCATAAAAAGCAAACCAATTAAAAAGGATTCGTTTTTGTATGACCTGAAAATTAACAAAGCTTTATATATAATGGCAATACCCGTGTTGTTGTTTTACATAATTTTCATGTACAAACCCATGTACGGGGCACTGATAGCTTTTATGGACTACTCGCCCGGACTTGGCTTTGCCGACAGCCCGTGGGTAGGGTTTACCCATTTTATTAACTTTTTCCGCTCGCCTGATTTTTGGAAGCTGCTTAGAAACACCGTGCGCATAAGCATGGCATCCTTGGTGTTTGGCTTTCCCGCACCCATTATATTGGCGCTTTTGATAAACGAGCTGAAAAACAAAACCTTTAAAAAACTAACGCAAACTGTTTCATATATGCCGCATTTTATATCAATAGTTGTAATTTGCGGTATGATAAAAGAATTTGTAGGCAGTGACGGTATTGTAACAATGCTGTTTTCTATATTTACCGGAAAAAACGACAATATGCTAAACAATAAGGACCTGTTTACACCTATTTACGTCTTGTCCGGCATATGGCAGGAAGTGGGATGGAGTTCGATTATATATTTGGCGGCGCTAAGCAGTGTTGACGAGCAGCTTTACGAGGCGGCAAAAATTGACGGTGCGGGAAGATGGAGAATTTTACTGAATATCACCATTCCTTCAATTGTGCCAACTATCGTTGTTATGCTTATTTTAAGGGTTGGACAGATTATGAGTTTGGGTTTTGAAAAGGTAATCCTGCTTTACAATCCCTTAATTTACGAAACAAGCGACATAATATCAACATATGTTTACCGCCTTGCCTTTGACGGGCGGCAGTGGAGCTATACCACGGCAATAGGACTGTTTAATTCGGTTATAAACTTTTCGCTGGTAATTTGTGCAAACAAACTGTCCAAAAAAGTTCAGGGCACCAGCCTGTGGTAGGAGGAACCTGTGGTAGGAGGAAATAGAATGAACAAAATAAAAATCAGTTCGGGTGAACGGGTTTTCGGGGTTATAAATGTGTTTATGATGTGTATATTCACCTGCATAATGTTTTACCCGATGTGGCATGTGGTTTGCGCCTCGTTTTCAAACCCTGCGGAATATATGGCGCACAAGGGAATTTTGGTGCGCCCCCTTGGCTTTAGCTTGGACGCATACAAAGCAATGAGCAATAATCCCATGATTTTAAAGGGATACATGAACACTTTGTACATAGTTCTTGCAAGCCTGGTTTTAAATGTTATTATGACGCCCATAGCGGCGTATGTGGTGTCACGCAAAAACTCAAAATGGTCAAAACGTATAATGGTAATGATTGTGTTTACCATGTATTTCAGCGGCGGCATGATACCGATATACTTTAATATAAGGGATTTGGGGCTTTTGGATACGCACTGGGCTATAATCCTTCCCGGGGCGATAGGAACATTTAACATGATAATTATGAAATCGTCCTTTGAAAGTATTCCAAGCAGCCTTGAGGAGTCGGCATGGATAGACGGGGCGGGGCATTATACCATACTGTTTCGCATATTTTTGCCGCTTACAAAGGCAACATTGTCGGTAATACTGCTTTATTATGCGGTTGCCCATTGGAACGGGTGGTTTAATGCAATGCTTTACTTAAACAACCGTGAAATGTTCCCCCTGCAACTTATTTTAAGGGAAATTTTAATACAAAACGACACAACAAGCATGATGCAAAATATTGATGCGGGCGACAAAGCCCTTATCTCGGAAATTGTAAGATATGCCGTTATTGTTGTTGCCACCGTGCCGATTTTATGTATTTATCCCTTTATTCAAAAGTATTTCGAGCGGGGGATAATGATAGGCGCTGTAAAGGGGTGATTTAAATTTTTACGAAGGGAATGAGAACTACGAATAAAAAACTTTTAAAGCTTATTGCAAGTGTCTTAATTTTCAGCACATCCGCACTTATGATTAGCGTGCCCGCAAGTGCAGATGACGGGCTAAGCGAGCGGATGAAGGTGGTCATGGAATTTGCCGACACTGCCCTTTCCGAGGGCAGGTATGTACATAACAGCGGTGCTTCAACCTTGTTTGTGGACGGTATAAATATTGACACCCGTGAACCTGTTGTTTGGCGGTATTTGGGGGAGGAATACTGGCCCTCAAACTTTGCAAACCAGCAAATTTTCATGCGTACCTTGACAGGGCTTTCAAACCTGACGGGGGACAGCACTTATAAAGATGTTGCGGTGCAGCAGTACAAATATTATTTTGAAAATGAAAGCTACTCCGACAGCAAAGGGCTTTTCTACTGGGGCGGTCACCGCATGGTTAACATGAAAAACAATGTTATTGTGGGGGAGCAGCATTTTCATGAGCTGAAAAACACATATCCGTACTGGGATTTAATGTATGAGGTAGACCCTGAGAAAACCATTAATTTTATTGAGGAGTACTGGAATGCGCATATGGACGACTGGTCAATTGCCGCATTTAACCGCCACGGCATTTATGACAAGGCGGATGGGGAT
>CAZNYY010000390.1:0-2616 GCA_964577335.1 uncultured Oscillospiraceae bacterium
TTGGATTGGCTCTTAGTAATCTGATTGGTTCAAGATAAGTTTTTAGCTTGGTGTAAAATAAACAAAAAAGACAGCTTCGGCTGTCTTTTCGATACTAATTGAAATTTATTCGATGCTTACGACGAAATCACAAGTTTTTCATTTCTCTAAACATATAAGCACCTTTTATATTAAGATATAAATTACGGGTTGTTTCGCAATGATATTCAATAATCTTTTCATCACAATATTGATTTTACTTATTACATGGTTTAGCAAATTATCATTTTACTATACTATAATTTGCTTTCCTTTTCGATTTTTGAGATTAATGTATCCATTGAAATCACTGTGATTTGTAATATCCTAAAAAACAGTTTCTCTGCTATTTCATTTTTATGCTTTTTAGATTTTCGACTTTTTCCTCAAGCGAAGTTTCCGTGATTAACCGATGTGTAAATACATTCTCTGCTCCTGTCCACAGATATGCCTTAAGCTTGCTAACCTTATTCGTAAAATGAGAAAAGGCAGATTTGACAGGAGGTCCGGAACGAATGTTGTTCCGATGTCTTTCCAAAATGTTATTCAAAATTGGATCCTTCATTTACCAAATGTCCAGTTTATGTGCTGAAACGCAGCTCTCCCTGCAGACTGTTTTGCGGCCAAACACATCTTAAGGCTCAAAACACCATCTTTTAAGGTAGCTTTTGGCTTCTCCCTTCCTAACATAAGGTTGATAAAGTTCCGGGCAAGTTCGTTATCGCCACCCCCGTGAGAACCCTCGCTTTTGAAGATGTATTTTTCATTTCTGAAAGTATTATGCATATAAACATTCATCTCCTCGGAAACCCAATCAAATTCAAGGGTACCTTTGTAGCCTATAAGTCTTGCCCCTCTCTTTCCGGCCGACTTTCTTGTAATAAAGTTTTGAGAATATACAACGTGCATACCCGACTCGAACTTTATAATGGCGCTTGCACTATCATGATTGCCCGTATCAGTGGCAAAGGCACACATATTAGCACATTTTTCATTCGCATAGTATCTAACATTTTCAACGCTTTCAGGGCAGGTTTCGCTTTCGGGACATTGGTCACAGGTCAACCCCGGGGGTTTGTTGCCTACAAAAACCTGCTTTGAACTCACAGCGCATATTTCCAAAGGCTTTTCATTTAGCAAAAAATTTAAATAATCAAAATCGTGAGTTGCTTTTTGAATCCACAGTCCACTTGTTTCCCTAGTGTCTCGGTACCAATCTTTAAAGTAAACTCGTCCGTAATGAACATTATTAACCGCCTGCACATTAGAGACTGTGCCGATTTTCCCTGAATCTATAATTTCTTTTGCAGCAACCGCAATATTTGTCATACGCAAGGGAAATGACACTAAGATTTTATCCATCATATCAGGGTTATGCACAACAGCTTCTTCCAAAATGTTAATGTCCTCATTGTGTATACCCACTGGTTTTTCTAAAAATAGCGGGATGCTTCTTGCTATGACTTTGGCAGCCAGGTTTGCATGAAGGGAGCATCTTGTTCCTATTGCTATGCCGTCCAGTTTCTCATGTGCCATCATCTCTTCTGCGCTTAAATAAAACCTAATTTTATCCAAGATTGTTTCAGCAGCATCTATTCTTTCGCAGATTCGAAACCTTGCTTCCTCCTTATTTGGATCGGCAACCGCAGTCAACTCACATTTCCCAGTTTGAAGGAGAAGATTTGTAATATGCCCTATCCTTCTTCCCATCCCTATAACACCTAACTTTAGCATTTCTTTACCTCGCTCTTTGTAATAATATCAATTGTCAATACCGTCAATCAACCCCCAAAGTCGTTTGACAACCACTGTAGCCTGCGCCCTCGTGGTATTGCCCCGAGGAATAAAGGCACCATCATCCATTCCCCTGATAAGACCTATGTAATCGGCTTTATTAACATACATTTTCGCCCAGTCGCTTATCTCATCGTAATCTTCGTAATTACTTTTGTATTGCTCCGGAATATCCTCAGTTTTTTTCGTCATATAGGCTTCTACAATAATTTTAGCCATTTCCTCTCTTGTCACAAAATCATTCGGTCTAAACACATTGTCTTCAGAAATCAGTCCCTTGTCCATGGCTGCCTGAAGAGTATTTGCAAACCAGTCACTTTTTGATACATCAGTAAATCCTTCTTGGTATTGTTTTTCCTCAAACCCCAGACATCTAATAACAAGTGCCACAAACTGCGCTCTTGTAACATTGCCGTCAGGATTGAACGTGTTTTCGCTTTCTCCTTTCACAATGCCCTTGTCAAACATTTCATAAATAACGTTTTTCGCCCAGTGGCTGTCAGAAATGTCGGTAAAGTGGGGCTCCCTTGCCGAAATATCACCTGTATTGTTCTCTCCGGGTAAATCGGTTTTACTGTTGTTTACAATGCCTGCATTGGGTCCGCCCCCGTTTGCAATGGGTTTTTTGATTTCATAGACACCTATTTCAATAATTCCCTTTTCAATTTTAAAACCAAAACTGGTTCCGTTCACCAAAACCGAAGATATATTTGTACCGCCTGCGAGTTTTGCCCCATTAAAATCATAATTTTCATCCGACGTAGTTATTTCGAGAGATTTTGCCTTCCATTCACACGAAATGTC
>CAZNYY010000391.1:0-2602 GCA_964577335.1 uncultured Oscillospiraceae bacterium
GGCGTACGCAAAATTTGCACCCTCTGCATCAAAAGAGGCGATTGTGCGCAGCACCTTGATGGGGGTATGCGTATTTATTGCGGGGATGCTCACCCAAATTGGGGGCGGGCTTTTGATGTACGATTATTTTATGCTGCTGCTTGAGGGTGTCATTGTATTTGGTGCGGTTTATCTTTTTCATAAGGCAAAAAGTATAATTTTTTCGGGTTTCAGCCGTGAAATGATTTCAATAAATGACCTTGTACCTTTGGCTGCTCTATGCTCCGTGGCGATAATGGGGGCGGGCGAATTTGCGATATTTGGTTTTGATATAAGCGGCAGTCTTTGTGTTTTGGCGGCTCTTGTGTTCGCATATACAAACGGTCTTGCGGGGGGGAGTGCCGCCGGGATAACAATAGGGCTGATTGCGGGCATGGGAAGCGGAAACCCTGCCGGGGTAATAGGCTCATATGCGGTCGCATCAATGGCGGCGGGTATTTTTTCAAAGCACGGGAAATTGGGCTCGGCGGTTTCGTTTATTTTGGCAAATTCAATAATGACTTTTTATACCAACGGCTCAACCGAGATTTTAATTAATATATACGAAATCCTTGCGGCGGCGCTTATATTTATGGTTATACCAAGAAAGGCATTGGATCTGCTTAATATGGGCGAGGTTAAAAGGAAAAGCCATAATGCGAAATATAAGGCGCTTGTGAAAAACGAACTATCTTTTACGGCTGAATCCTTGGGTGTTGTGGGCAAAACATTTTCGGATATAGCGGAAAACAAGATTTATAATACAAACACCTCCGCCGCATCCTTTTTTGAGAGGACGGCAAGGCGGGTGTGCGACGGGTGCGGGTTGTCGTCCCATTGTTGGAGGAATGAGTTTCATCGTACATACACCTCGTTTTTTGTGATGCTGGAAATATGCGACCGCCAAGGCGGAGTTGGCAGGGAGGATATCCCCGAGGAACTTCAAAACAAATGCCGCCATTTAGACCGTTTGGTTGATGTATTTAACAATATGTACGAGGTGTACAAGGTTGACAAGCTGTGGGAAAGCCGTGTCACAGAAAGTCGTGCAATGGTGGCGGCACAGCTTTGCAGCGTTTCAAACCATTTAAGTAAGATGGCAAAGCGGTTTTACAGCGGTGCGGCGTTTGACAGTGCCCTTGAGGATGCAATAACAATCAGGTTAAATGAAAACAAGCTGTATGTCAGTGACATTTTGGTGACAAACAGTCAAAAGGGTTCCTTTAAGATAGAACTTAATTTGCGTGACGGGGTGGAGGCGGACCCGGGGCGAGTTTGTGAAATTGTGTCGGCGGCGGCAGGGACGAGTTTTAGTATAACGGAAAACTGCGGCAATCATTTTCGCATGGTGTCCTCCATGAAATACAGAGTCCAGCTGGGGCAGGCGACACAGGCAAAGGATAAAAATCCGCACAACGGTGACAGCACAGGACATCTCTATCTTGAGGACGGCAGCTTTTTAATAGCGCTAAGCGACGGAATGGGCAGCGGGGAAAGGGCAAGCGCCGACAGTCTTGCAACGGTGAACATCTTAAAAAGCCTGCTTAGCGCAGGGTTTGACACGGACACGGCAGTGGGGCTTGTAAACTCCGTACTGGTTTTAAAATCGGCTGAGGAAACCTTCACAACAATTGACCTTGCCATGCTTGACTTGAGAAGGAGCGAGGCAGAGTTTCTGAAAGTGGGTGCCGCCACAAGCTTTGTGCGAAAAGGCGAAAAAATGGATACAGTTAAATCTGCATCACTCCCCGCGGGGGTTTTTGGGCAGCCCGACATGCAAAGAACAAAGGTAAAAATAAGCCCGGGTGACATAATAGTAATGGTTTCGGACGGCATATTGGAGGCCGACAGAAAACCCGGCGGGGAAGAATGGGTGTCAGAAATAATATGTGATTACCATGGCAGCGACCCTAATGAGCTTGCACAAAAAATATTAAAGGCAGCAAAGGCACGCTGTGCCGGGATAATATCTGATGACATGACTGTTATGACTGCGTTTATAAAGGAGGAAGATGCGGCATAGAAGCTGTTAAATCTGCACTCAATGTATAAAATATACAATTTGGGAGCATAATACCAATTGTATGATGCAATATTCTAATCGGAGGTGGCTCAATGTTCAAGAAAACCAAGAAGTTTTTCGTATTAAAAAATTTAAAATCACAATTTATTGAGCAGGCAATATTTGTGCTAAAAGAAAAAACGCCCGACCCTGACCCCTGCTCTGATGTCGTACGGGAAGCGGAAAAAATTATTGAAGGTTACCTTGAAAAGTTGGGCTACAATCCCCGTGCCACCAAAAAGCGCCCAAAAAGCAGTATGCTTGTAAATATAATGGTAGTTTTGGTGGTTGCAGCGGCAGTGGTGCTGGCGGCAAGGTTTATATAGTTATATTAAGACCGTCCTTCGGGATGGTCTTTTTTTATGGACAATAATATTCTTATCGTAAAAAGTAAAAACTTCTTGACATTGGGGGAAAAACGTTCTATAATAATGATTGCAAAGTTGATAATTTATATTTTCAACTTAATATCTGGGTGTGGCGCAGTTTGGTAGCGTGCTTGAATGGGGTTCAAGAGGCCGG
>CAZNYY010000392.1:0-2595 GCA_964577335.1 uncultured Oscillospiraceae bacterium
TGTGTATATAAACCTTTTTTTCCGTACAGTTCAAAAAAATGCACATTGCCAATTTCTTCCCCTGATGACCCTCCAGCAATTTTTTCTGAATAGACTCTATACTATTGGTGGCTAAATTGATGATTGCTTGTTTCATCTTATCTTTGTTTGCCAGTATAAATATATTTTTTTGGGTTTTTACACTCATTTCAAAAGGCTTATCTTTTATTGTTGCCTGAATCAGATACAAAGCCTCGTTAATAATAGTTTCTACATCCAGTTTTTCAGCCTTACCTTTAACCGGGCGGGCGTAATTAATCAGACCCTCTATTAGCTTATTGATACGGCTGACCTCAAGCGGAATATACTTGATCAAAGATTCACGAAAATTAGGGTTATCTATTTGTCTCGGTATGCTGGATGTGTATGTTTGAATGGTCATAAGTGGGTTCTTAATTTCATGAGCTATGCCTGCGATAAGCATATTAAGCGACTTATGCTTCTCTGCGTCCTCTTGTTCTTTTCTTTCCTTTTCTTCCACGGTCACATCCTCAACCACCATCAAGACGCTATTCCTCGCTCCATGTTCAAAAGGATTATAAAGTATATAACGAATATCCTTTTTTTGGCCCCCTTCGCGAAATGACGTTTGCACCGGCCATTTCATGATTCGCCCAAATGAAGAAAAAACATCCTCCCCTACCTCTTGCAATATCTTTCTGAAAATCATATAGCTTCTTATATCTGCACCAACAAGCAGTTCCTGCTCCCCTACAATCTGCTGCGCACTGAAATTATACAACTGAATAATATGATTTTTATCAAACATGATCATACCGCTGGGGGAATGCTTAATAAGACTGGCCTGGATTTCCTGCGCCTCCTGCAACTCTATCATGCGTTCCTCCAATTCATCGTTGGTCAGTTTAAGTTCCCTTGTTTGCTCATCAACCTTCTTTTTAAGTTGCTTTCTGATATATTGACTTATAATAACATAGACCATAGCAACAACAATAAATACAGACACGTATCTGAAGACGATTTTTGGGACATCCTTGGATGTATCCTTAATCCACTTACGCCAAATAAGTTCGTATTCCCCACTCAAATGCAAGGAGGAAAGACCGGTTTGCAACATGCGCTGTAAACTTCTGTCATTGCGATGTACCAACATGGTATAATTTACAGAAGTTAAATGATTATTGATGATGGTATAATCCTCTGAGGCGCCTACGCTATTTAAATAATAAATGACATTTTCCTTATCAGCTACAGCCAATTGAGCCTTGTTTTCCCTTAACATAGCAAAAACCTGTGACGTATTGCTCACTATCAAACGCATGGTTTTACCAAAATCCGTTTGATCCAAATGCGCCCTTGCTATAGTCAGGTTAGTGCTGAAATCCACAACAACGGTGAAATAATAATAGGGATAATTGTTATCCTGAATCATACGGGCTGTATCATTAGCAACTACAATGCAAAGTACAGACGAAGACAGATCGCCCACCTGCGCAAAATTATACTCTGCCGGTATCTGGGTTTGCATACCAAGGATAACGTCGACTTCCCCCTGCTCCAGGGCGTTCAGGCAATCTACATCATTTTCGTATACCAGGTATTCTACTGAAAGATTATGCTTGGAGGCAATGTTATCAAGGATATCGATATGTATACCAACACAGTCCCCATGCTCATCCATAAATTGATACGGCGGAATATTCGGGTTAACAGCGGCTTTGATATTCATATTCACTGCCCAGGCAGGAACGGCATAAAAAAAGATTGCAGCACTTATCACCGCTGCATATAAACCTAATTTCTGTCTGCGGTACATGTACATACTCCCCTGTTTCGCCAGTTTGCATTTATTCTTACCTTCGCCAACCTGCGCTTTATCTTTAAATTCCCACAAACTAACTGAATCCCTCATTGTTATTATAATATTTCAACAAATAATGTCCATCTAAATGAGATCAACCTACATAATAAAGTAGCAGCAGGTCAAATGCTTATTGACAATAATGATTTGTTTTTATATTATGATATCCGTAAATATACGAGTAAAGGGGACTTTAAAATGTTATCTCCTATTGATGAATTATCCATATACTCAACGATGGACAATTATTACGATGGACTGTTGATGTCTCAACCCGGCATCGAAAGATGCGGCTATTTCTGGCCCGCACTTAAAACATTACCATTCCCACGCATTATTGCGGAACATGGTTTTGCTTCTTACATCGTTATAAAAAAAGAAACCGAACAAAAGGCAATCATATTTGATTTTGGCTTATCCAGCCAAGGTACATACCAGAATATAGAAATGATGGGTCTCGATCTTTCTATTGTCGATGCGGCCGTTTTAAGCCACGGCCATTTCGATCATTATGGAGCCATGGGAAGTGTTTTAAATAAAATTCCTGAGAAGACACCGTTATATTTTGGACCGGATGCATTTTTGGAAAGATCCGTATCCTTCCCAACAAAGCAAATCGATTTAGGTGTTTTAGATAAGGCATCGTTTGGCCATTGTGATTTAAAAGAGGTCAACAGGCAAAAAGAAATAGTTCCCGGTGTTCTGCTGGTAGGTGCTGTGCCAAGAGTAACAGA
>CAZNYY010000393.1:0-2588 GCA_964577335.1 uncultured Oscillospiraceae bacterium
TGTATATGGACTTCGTTCTGCTGATATCACCAAACTCAAACTAACCGATATTGACTGGAAAAACGGTGAAATCAGAATTATTCAAACCAAAACCAGTAAATCACTGGCGTTGCCACTAACTACAGACGTAGGGTATGCCATCCGGGAATACATTTTAGGTGGCAGACCTGTTAGCATTCTTGAAAACGTTTTTCTTTCAGAGAAAGCTCCGCTTAGGCCTCTTGGCAGAGGTGCAATAGCTGTTCAGCATAATCATTATCGCGCTATTGCAGAACTACCGCATTGCGGTATCCACGGCTTACGCCGAGCAGTTGGCAGTAATATGGTTGCATCAGGGATTTCCGTAACCACTATTGCACAAGTGCTTGGACATAAGGATATAAATTCAACTAAACAGTATATCTCATTGGACAAAAAACATCTAAAAGAATGCGCCTTGGACTTTACGGGCATCGAACCTAAAGGAGGTGCTGCACAATGAAAAGATTTATCAGTAAGTTAGCGCCAGCAATTGATGCCTATTTAGAATTTCGAACAGCAATAGGGCGCTCGACATCATGCTGCATAAGGCACCTTGAACTTTTTGATTGTTATTACCATGAGCATTATCCCGAATCGGAAAGCCTAAATCAAGAAGCCGTATTGGGGTGGATGACGCATGAAGCCGCAAAGAAAAACAATTCACTTAGCTACAAAGCCTCATCTATTCGGCAGTTTGCAAAATATATGGGAAATGGCTCCTATGTTCTTCCGATTGATTTTTCACCTAAGAAATCGTCCTTCACTCCATATATATTTACAGACAAAGAACTGACCTCGCTTTTTAAAGCTGCTGAAAATTTGACACTTAAAGAGAAATGTGACCCATTTCTCCTTGAAGTAATTCCAGTATTGCTACGACTCCTCTATACTTGTGGATTGCGCCCTACCGAAGGCCGTTTGTTAAAGCGTATAAATATCTGCTTTGAAACGGGTGAAATCTTGATCGTAGGAACCAAAGCTCACAAAGAACGCATTGTTATGATGTCGGATGATATGCTGACCTTGTGTAAACAATTCGATGCACAAAGAACAATTTCCGTAAGTAGTAGTGAATACTTTTTTGTGCATAGTGACGGTTCTCCATTGCAAGGCTGTGAACTTCGTGATTTTCTCAGGCTTTGTTGGACTAAGGCCAACCCTGAGACACCGCAAAAGATACTTCCCAATATTCGCCCGTATGATCTCAGACATCGTTTTGCATCAGCTATTTTACAAAAATGGCTGGATGAAGGTCAGAACTTATATGCTATGTTACCTTATCTCCGGTCATACATGGGACACCAGGACTTTTCATCCACATCCTACTATATACACATTTTGCCGGAGAACTTATTAAGTTCCCCGAGGGTAGACTGGGATAAGATGGATGCAATTATGCCGGAGGTGGAAGTATGGCAATGAAAATACAAAATGTGACTGACTCTTTGTTGTTTTCCCTTATACATGACTTCTTTAAGGATTATCTGCCTAATGTAAAAAAGTGCAGTCCAAACACCATACGCGCTTACCAAAAATCATTGGAACTATTATTTGACTTTGTAAAATCCAAGAAAAACATTATACTGCCAAAGATAACATTCGAGATGATTGACCATAAATTAATGTTAGAATTTCTCGATTATCTTGAAACAGAGCGTGGGTGCGGTGTCTCAACACGTAACCATCGGCTTCGATGTATATGGGCATTTTATAGCTATGCTGCTAAAACTACAATTACAGCAGTAACACATTGGGAAGAAGTAAAAAAGGTAGATGTCGCTATTGCTCCGGAGCCTTTTGTAAAACACATGAGTGAAACAGCAATTGAAGCCATTTTAACACAGCCAGATATCTCGACACAAAAAGGTCTGAGGGATATGTTTTTAATGATGTTTCTGTACCAAACAGGTGCGAGGATACAGGAATTGCTTGACATCCGCTTGTGTGACATACACTTTGGCAAAACTTCAACCGTAATGCTTCATGGAAAAGGTTCTAAAGTGCGTTCGGTACCGTTGCGTGAAAAAGTTGTGTATCATCTGAACGAATATATCAAGGTTTTTCATCCTAATGATAGCAAATACTCGGAGCAGTATCTGTTTTATGTGGTTCGCGATGGTTTGAAAAAACGCATGACCGAAGATAATGCAAGACATCTAATTCGCAAGTATGGTGTTGCTGCGAGGATAGAATGCCATGAAGTCCCCGAAAATGTTCATCCGCATCTTTTTCGGCATTCTCGGGCAATGCATCTATATCAAAATGGTGTTGCCCTGACGCTCGTTTCACAATGGCTTGGCCACGCCAATTTTGAAACTACGCTTGTTTACGCTCATGCCGATACCGAGTTGAAAAGGAAAGCCATTGAAAATGCAATACCCGAAGACAGTCCACTTGCAGGATACCTCAATGCGGATTGCTACAAAATTGATGACGAGGATTTACTAAAACGGCTTTGCGGCCTTAAATAATTATTCAAGTTATCAGGAATTACGCATCCTCTATTGCCCGAAACATTACATTTGCTAACATAATTCCTGATAACTTTTTATTATAGATAAATTGAG
>CAZNYY010000394.1:0-2588 GCA_964577335.1 uncultured Oscillospiraceae bacterium
GCCGAAATTTTCGCTCTGCGGAGCGAAACGGCGATGCGCATAAGTTCCATTATACACCTTACCCGCCCACGGTAAGGTCAAGTGAATTTGTTGTTTTTATTTTGTGGGCAGAAAGGCTATGGAACTTAAAATGTCAGTAAACGAAAAAACAATAAAATTGCTTGAGAAAAAGATAACAACTGCGGCTAAGAAAGCCTTTCCGGATGCTTCTATTCCTAACTTTTTGGTTGAAGTTCCTAAAGAACGCAGTCACGGGGATTATTCTACGAATATCGCCATGCTTTTGGCAAAACCCCTGCGCCGTGCCCCCCGTGATATAGCAGGGGAAATAGCCAATGAATTTGTTTATGACGAGCTTGTTTTGCAAGCTGATGTTGCGGGTGCGGGCTTTATTAATTTTCAGCTTAATCCTTCATATATCTATGAAGTTCTGAGGGAAATTGAGGTTTTAGGTGAAAATTACGGACGGGTCAACCTCGGCGCCGGGAAAAAAGTTATGGTTGAGTTTGTAAGCGCAAACCCCACAGGTCCCATGCATATGGGAAACGCCCGAGGGGGCGCTATTGGTGACTGCCTCTCGTCACTCCTTGACATGGCGGGCTACAATGTCACCCGTGAATTTTATGTAAACGATGCGGGCGCACAGATAGAAAAGTTTGGTCGCTCTCTTGAAGCACGGTATATTCAGCTTTTGACGGGGGAGGGTGACTTTCCCGAGGACGGTTATCAGGGCGAGGATATAACCGAGCGTGCCCGTGAATTTATCAAATTAAATGGCGATAATCTGCTGTCCCTCTCGTCGGATGAGCGCCAAAAAAAACTTGTAGAATATGCGCTGCCTCTTAATTTGGATGATATAAAAAATAACCTTAAAAAATACAGAATAGAGTATGACACATGGTTTCGTGAAAGTTCACTCTACCAAAGCGGTGAGTTGGGCGAAACAATAGAGGCGCTGAAGAAAAGTGAGTATGCATACGAAAAGGATGGCGCCCTTTGGTTTAAAAGCAGTGAATTCGGTGCCGAAAAGGATGATGTTTTGGTTCGCGCAAACGGTATACCCACATATTTTGCGGCGGACATTGCCTATCACCGCAACAAATTTTTGTCCCGCGGGTTTGATATTGCTATAAATATTTGGGGAGCGGACCATCATGGGCATATTGCCCGTATGAAGGGTGCAATGAAATCTTTGGGGATTGACCCCGAAAGGCTTTGCATCATCACAATGCAGCTTGTGCGCCTTATGGAAAACGGTGAAACGGTACGAATGAGCAAGCGCACGGGCAAGATGATAACCCTTGCTGATTTGCTTGAGGAAATAGGTATTGATGCGGCAAGGTTTTTCTTTAACCTTAGGCAGGCGGGCAGCCATTTTGAGTTTGATTTGGGACTGGCGCTTGAGCAGTCAAACGATAATCCTGTTTTCTATGTCCAGTACGCCCATGCGCGTATATGCAGTATAATTAGGCTGTTGGAGCAGGAGGGTGTTTCCGAGCGTCCGTTTGATAAGATTGACCCTGCAAGGCTTGCCACTTCCTTCGAAATAGATTTAATTAAAAAGCTTGGAGATTTGCCGGACGAAATTTCAGCAGCAGCACAAAGCTACGAGCCTTCACGACTTACAAGATATGTTATGGACACCTCGGCACTGTTCCACAGTTTTTACAACGAATGCCGTATAAAGGGCGAGGACGAGGAAACCGCCTCCGCACGTTTAAAGCTTGCCTCGGCAGCAAAAACCGTTATTGCAAATGTTTTGAATATGCTTGGAGTTACAGCTCCTGAAAGGATGTAGTACATTATGAAGAAAGGTGTTTTAAAATCCATACTGTCTGTTGTCCTAATTCTTGTTATATGCATTTTTCCTGTTTCGGCTTACGGGCTTAGCGGGGAAGTTCAATATGAATTTATTAACGAATTGGCCGACTATATTGTGAAAAATTATAAATTTGGCACAAGTAAAGAAGTGCTTTTGAATGCCGTCCTTGAGGAAAAGCTTAATTTCCCCGAGGGTGGGTTTAATGATATGGTGGCGGCAATGATGTCTGTTTTGGATGAGAACAGCTCATATATGACGGAAGAAGAATATAAATCAATGCTGGAACACAGTATAACTGGAGAATTTTCGGGTATAGGCGTTACCATTACCACGAGAAATGAACGGGTGATTGTGGTGTCACCAATAATAGGCTCTCCTGCTTACGATGCGGGGATACAGCCGAATGATATTATCGTCAGTGTAAACGAGGAAAATGTTGAAGGCGCTTCAATGGAATACATTAAAAGCCTTATTGTGGGGACTCCCGGCACCGAGGTTACGGTGGGCATTCTCAGAGGAGAGAGCATATTACAGTTTTCATTGGTGAGGGCTGAAGTTTTGGATGTTCCCGTCACACATGAAATCAGAGATAACATAGGGTACATACAAATTACTGCCTTTAATAATAATACCGTGGATGCCGTCAAAGCTGCACTTAAAGATTTTGATGGGAATGGAATTGACCGTTTAATTCTTGATTTACGCTACAATTCCGGCGGCGAGCTTAATGCCGCGCGAGCCGAAGCGGGAGTTGAGCGCGTCGGCG
>CAZNYY010000395.1:0-2584 GCA_964577335.1 uncultured Oscillospiraceae bacterium
TCAATTTTACTTATGAATGTGCTGACACCTCTTATAGACAAGGCAACAGCACCTAAGAGATTTGCGGAGGTGCCCAAAAATGCTTAAACAAATTATAAAACTGGGCGGTATTTTGTTTATAATAACATTTAGTGTAATTGTTATTTTGGCGGCCGTAAATGATGCCACAAAAGACATAATCATAGAAAATACTCACAAGGCCGAAAATGAAGCGAGGGCGGAACTTATTGAGGCGGATGAATTTGTTCTTGTGGAAGAAGATGTGTACCGTGCGGTAAAGGACGGTGAAACCGTGGGGTACACCGTGTCGGAGGACACAGCGGGTTACGGCGGGGTGATTTCAATGATTGTAGGCATAAAGACTGACGGCAGTGTTGCGGGGATTAGGATTGTAACTCACAGCGAAACCCCGGGGCTTGGCTCCCGCGTGGCGGACGATAATTTTATAGCGGAGTTTGCAAACGAGGTTACCCCGATTACGGTTAAAAAAGGCGGGGGCGCCGAGCAGGGCGAAGTAAATGCCATAAGTGGTGCCACGGTAAGCTGCAACGCCGTTGCAAGGGGAGTAAATAATGCCGCTAAAAAGCTTGATGATTTAGGACTTATAAAAAGGGGTGAGGTTTGATGTTTGGAATATTTAAAAACGGAATTTTCAAAGAAAATCCCACCTTTGTACAGCTTTTGGGGATGTGTCCAACGCTTGCTGTAACAACATCCCTTGAAAACGGGGTGGGGATGGGACTTTCGGTGACGGTGGTGCTTATGGCATCAAATATTATGATTTCGCTTTTAAGGAAGTACATACCGGAGAATATACGCATTGCATCATATGTGGTTATTATTGCCGCTTTCGGAACAGTTATAGACATGGTGTTAAAAGCGTATTTTCCGGAGCTTTCAAAGGTTTTGGGGATATTTATACCTCTGATTGTTGTAAACTGCATAATCTTGGCAAGGGCAGAAGCGTTTGCTTCAAAAAACGGTGTCCTGCCGTCGGCGGCGGACGGTCTTGGGATGGGGCTTGGGTTTACGGTGGCGCTTATGGTGGTGTCTGCTGTGCGCGAAATTTTAGGCAACGGCACAATCCTTGGATATGCCCTTTTCTCACAGAATTTTAAACCCGCAATTATTATGATTTTACCGCCCGGAGGATTTTTAACGCTTGGTCTTATACTTGGTTTGATAAATATGATTAAATATAAGAGAGGTGCCGCAGAATGAGGGATTTGCTTTTAATATCTGTCGGAGCTATACTTACATACAATTTTGTTTTGGTGCGCTTTTTGGGGATATGCCCGTTTTTGGGGGTTTCAAAAAGTGTTGATACTTCGCTTGGCATGGGCATGGCGGTGACCTTTGTTATGACACTGGCTTCCGTTATGACGTACCTTGCATACGTTTATTTACTGGTTCCGTTTGGATACGAATATCTGCAAACGGTGGTGTTTATTCTTATTATTGCGGCGCTGGTACAGTTTGTTGAAATGTTTTTGCAAAAAACAAGCCCTGCGCTTTACTCGTCACTGGGAATATATCTGCCGCTTATTACAACCAATTGCGCCGTTTTGGGCGTGGCACTGCTAAATGTAAGCCCTGAAAATAATTATAATTTTTTAGAGTCGGTTGTGTTCGGCGCTTCTGCGGGATTGGGGTTTACCCTTGCAATAGTCATGTTTGCGGGGGTGAGGGAGAGGCTGTCGGACGCAAATATACCAAAGCCCTTTCGGGGTATTCCCATAGCCCTTATTTCGGCATCCCTTTTGGCGATTGCTTTCTTGGGGTTCTCGGGGCTTAAATTTTAATAAATCAGGAAGGATATGGTCTTATGATTATAAATGTACTTCAGCCCGCAGTAATGCTCGGCGGGGTAGGTGCCGTGCTTGGTGCGGTACTGGCTGTGGCATCTGTTCTTTTTCGTGTTGAGGAGGATGAACGGCTGCCCCTCATTATAGATGCGCTGCCGGGGGCAAACTGCGGCGGCTGCGGGTATGCGGGCTGCTCCGCATATGCGGGTGCGGTGGTGTCGGGCGGTGCGGCGCTAAACCTATGTCCCGTTGGGGGGGCACAGGTACAGTCTGACATGGCAGAGATTATGGGGCTTGATGCGGGGAATTTTGTACCCAAAAAAGCGGTTGTTATGTGCTTGGGCAATGATGATGATGCCGTAAGTAAATTTCATTATGTGGGCATTATGGATTGTGCCGCCGCCAATCGTGTGGGAGGGGGACCTAAATCCTGCTCGTACGGATGCCTCGGGCTTGGTTCGTGCGAGGTGGTTTGTCCCACTGGTGCCATTAAAATTTCAAACGGTTTGGCTGAGGTTGCGCCCGAAAAATGCATTTCCTGCGGGGCGTGTATAAATGCCTGTCCCAGGCAGCTTATCACCTTTTGGCCTGACCGAACGCATGTCAGCGTGCGTTGTAAATCACAAGATAAGGGTGCTTTGGCAAAAAAGTATTGCACAAGAGGGTGCATTGGGTGTAGAATATGTGAGAAGGTTTGTGAATACGGGGCGATTACGGTTTTAAACAACATTGCGGAGATTGACCCCGACAAATGCACAAACTGCGGCGCATGTGTAGCA
>CAZNYY010000396.1:0-2582 GCA_964577335.1 uncultured Oscillospiraceae bacterium
TTGCCCCGTCCTTTGTTACATGACCCACAATAAAAACGGGAACGCCGCTTTCCTTCGCCATTCGCATAAGGCGCATTGTTACCTCTCGCACCTGTGAAACACTTCCCGCCGCACTTTCAAGGTTTTGGGAAAACATTGTTTGGACAGAGTCGATAATCACAGCGGCGGGTGCCGCCGCCTCCAAATGCTCCAGTATTGCCTCTATATTGGTTTCGCTTAGTATGTACAGCGCATCCGAGTCTATCCCGAGTCTTTCGGCGCGCATTTTAAGCTGTCTTTCCGATTCCTCGCCCGAGGCGTACAGTACATTTCCGTGCTTTGTAAGCGCGCGGCAAATTTGCAAAAGCAAAGTGGATTTGCCGATCCCAGGCTCACCCCCCACCAAAACCATTGACCCCAAAACAACGCCGCCGCCCATAACCAGGTCAAGTTCTCCCACCCCGGTTTTAATCCTTGCCTCAATTTCGGTATTTATATCTTCAAGCTTTTTCGGGGAGGAGCCGTAAAAAATGCCTGCATTTTTCGGTGCGCTTTTAGCTGTTTTATTTTCGGCTTCCTCCACCAAAGTGTTCCAGTTATTACAGGAGGGGCATTTGCCCAACCATTTTTGTGATGCGTGCCCGCATTCCTGGCACACAAACAGTGTTTTTATTTTCATTAATACGCCCCTTTATCAGTATTTTATGGAGCTTCCGCCTACAAACTCCCTTAAAATTGACATGGGCGGGATGTACCTGTCATCTATCGGAGCAAAATTGGCTAAAAGCTCTATAATCCTCCGCACCCTCGGGTACCCCGGATGGGTGGATGGAATTTGCATAAACAGGGGAGTTGCCAAGTTTTTGTACACCGAAAACTCGTATGCAAGAGCGGAGTTGAATATTACATCGGCGCTCTCTTCATAGGGGAAAATATTTTTAACTTCTCCTCTTTGAACCGAGTTCCACATTTCGAGCGTTTCAACAGGGGAGGAGTTTCTGAATTTATTGTCCCTGATAAGCCTGCGGATTAGCCTGGTGTCGGTGGGGGAGATGGGGTTGTAGTTATCAAAAGACATAACCGTCAATGCACTGCAATAAACCTTGTACTTATTCTTTGCGGACACACCGTAGGTCAGTTTTTCGTTTAACGCATGAATACCTTCAACAAGCAAAACGGAGTTTGCCTCAAGCTTAATCGTCTTGCCGTTGTCATCCCTCTCACCAGTATGAAAATTAAAACGGGGGATTGTAACACGTTCCCCTTTTACAAGTGCGGACAAATGGGAGTTGAAAAGCTTGTAGTCAATCGCTTCCAAATCCTCATAATTTGCTTTTCCGTGTTCATCAAGTATGGGCGGCACGTCCCTGCCCCAAAAATAATCGTCAAGCGAGATAACCTCGGGTCTTATTCCGTTTACTCTCAGGTGCAGCATCAGTCTGTTTGCAAAGGTTGTTTTGCCTGACGACGATGGACCCGAGATTAAAATGATTTTCTTATTCAAAATATCATTTTTAATTTCATCCGCAATATGCGAAAATTTAATTTCATGCATTATTTCGGAGATGTTTATGCATTCGTGAATTTTGCCCTCGGCAATAATTTTGTTAAGGGCGGAAACGTCGCTTACACCTATTACCTCGTTCCAGTCACGGTACTCGTTAATTGTTTCCAAAACCTTTTTGCCCGTGTATAAATCGGGTATTTCTCCGCCCATGTCGGGGTTTGGGTATCTCAAAAGAAAGCCCGTGTCAAAGCTTGTTATGTCAAAGCTTTTAACATAACCCGCATGTGGAACCGTAGCGCCGTAAACACTGTAATAATTATCCCCGTCACGATACAGGGTAACCTCCGTGGTGGGTGTATAAGAAAGCTTTTCCGCAAGTTCCTTATTGTTTGCAGCGGCTTTTTTTGCAGCCTCTTCCTTCTTCATTTTAACTATTTCAAGCGGAAAGTTTTCTGCCGCCATTTTGCGCATAAGCTCCAAAAGTTTTGCAATGCTGCTCTCGTCAGGTGCGCCGCCCGAAAGTTCGCAGTAGGTAGAACGGTTTACCGATTGCCTTATATACACCATTTGCCCAGGGAAAATACGGTTTACAGCCGAAATGAGTACAAAGGTCAAGCTTTGGCGGTAAATTCGGTATCCTTCCTCGGAGCCTGCGTTTATGGTGCGGATATCGTCACCCTCATCAAGCACCTCTGAAAGGCGTATCGCACCACGCTCGGAATATGCCGCCAAAACGGAGTATTCATCATATTTTCCTGTTTTTGCAACAGCTTCCTCGACAGTTGCCCCTTTGGGAACATCGTAAGCCACACCATCAATTTTAACCCGCATATGCTATTCCTCCTCATTTATAAAATTTAAAATTTTTGTTTTACGGTTTATTATCTCATCAAAACCCCTAATATAATCATCGGGATTTTTATAATTATAAATTCTTTCAATTCTTCCGCCCAAAACAAGCTTTGTAACAGCACCCGCCCCTGCCGCTATCACCGTCATATTGTCCGCCATTGTAGCCATATTATAAATGCACACATTGCCCGGTTTTGCCCAGCCCGCATTTTCAAGGTTGCCGATGGTGGATTTTTGCCTGTAA
>CAZNYY010000397.1:0-2578 GCA_964577335.1 uncultured Oscillospiraceae bacterium
AAATCTATAACGTATTGCACATATACACCACCTATATTTTCATCGTGAAATTTTACCCATTTATTTTTTAAAATTATCAATTGCATATTTCGACAACTTTCTTCCACTTCCTTCTAATTTGTTAAAATTCTACAAAAAAGAAAAAGCTCTCGATTAGAGAGCTAATTTATTGTTATAAATATTTTTTAAATTCTTCTTTTAAAGCTCACTTAATAATCAAATCCCCATTCACCACGCTTAACAGATACAAAATCTTTGCATAACTGCAAAGTTTGGCGGACCTTTTCTTTCCAATGCTCGTTTGCTTTTGTTTTGGCATGACCTTCAATTTCTTTATACAAGTCTTCTAAGGATGCCTTGCCACCATATTTCTCCATAGCAGCATGAACGACATCTCTCCAAGTTATTTTAGTACCTTTCCGTAAATCAAAGTTAAAACCTCTGAAAGTTAGAATCGGTAGCATATAGCAATCTTCCCTTTTTAGTATTAAGAGATATTCGCAAGTTGTTGGAATGAATTTACTGTTACCGTAGTTTTTCTTGAAAGACATTGCTCCGTGTTGGAATTTCGGAACCACATTTTCAGGCGTTCCGTACCAGTCCATACTCTTTAACATGGAGTAAAGTTTGCCTTTCTTTTTTATGTCACCAACAAGAATAGCTAAACGACCATTTTTTCTTAACGCTGTAATTAGCTTGGCTGTACATAGGTTGATTTTCTTAATAAAATCATCCCAACATTCAATCTGCGATAAGTCATTAGGATTTTGTTGACCCCATTCAGAACCAGAATATTTAATCATATCCCAATACGGAGGATGCCATATTATTAAATCAGAAGATACTGGCACTTCATCATTAACTAAATCAAAGCCTCCCCATTTGGGATTTAGGTCAAGGAATGTACCTTCTCTGCCCATTTCAAGAGCTTTAGCATGAGAAGTACCACTTCCGACCATAGGATCAAGTATTCTTTTTGGTTGGAATTGCTGTATTAAATCTTCCACAAGTTTAGGTGAAAAGTTCCCTCTCCAACTAGACTTGCCACCGTTTCCGCGTTCAGGATATGACAAAAATCCTTGCGATAATCTAATTTCAGGGATCATTATATATACACTCTCCTTTTTATCTAAGACCACCCCAATTTAATAGGATGGTCTTATCTCTTATATATGTTTTACTCTATCTCTTTCCTCCGCACGCTTAGCATTATTCCAATTATCCATAGATCCTACTAGGTATCCAGTAATTCTACGAATACGTTCAACATCTTTGCCGTTAGTTGTATCACGCTTGCATGAAGGGCATGTATCACCTATTATCCCTGTGTAACCGCATAATAAATCACGGTCTACTGGATGATTGATACTTCCATATCCAATACCTAGCTTTGCCATGTTTCGGATAACGACCTCAAATGCTTCTGGATTGTTTTTGGCTGCACCATCAAGCTCAACATAGCTGATATGACCCGCATTACATAGCGCATGGTATGGTGCTTCTGACTTTAGCTTCTCAAAGATAGATGTTTTATGGTATACAGGTACATGAAAACTATTTGTATAATATTCTTTATCTGTGACGTTCATTACCTCGCCGTATATCTTTCTATCTAACTTTGTGAATCTACCAGATAAACCCTCGGCTGGTGTAGCTAATAGCGTTACGTTAAGTTGTAGCTGTTGACTTTTTTGATCACAGAAGTCTCTCATGTGCTGGATAATATTAAGACCAACACTTTGTGCATAAACCGATTCCCCATGATGCGAGCCTGTAAGCAATATTAACGCTTCTGCTAAACCTATAAAACCAATTGATAGAGTTCCATGTCTTAGAATTTCGCCAATCGGTTCGCCTTTACCTAATTTTTCTGATCCGAACCATATACCCTGCCCTATTAATGAAGGGAAATTTTTGCTAGTCTTACGAGATTGAAAAACAAATCGTTCTACTAGTTGGTCAACCATAAGATTTAAACGGTCATTTAAAATCTTTTTAAAACTCTCTAGTAATTTATTTTTATCAACTAAGCCTTGTTCCCATTTCTTATAGACTTCAAATCCGATTCTCGGTAAGTTGATAGTGGTAAAAGATAAATTGCCTCTGCCATTTACGTTCCCATCGGATTCAGGAAATATGGAACCAATAACACGAGTTCTGCATCCCATTGTTGCTACTTCTGTTTCAGGACGACCCTCTTTATAGTATTGCAAATTAAAAGGAGCATCTAAAAATGAGAAGTTAGGAAACAATCTTTTAGCACTTACCTTGCAAGCGAGCTTAAATAAATGATAGTTAGTATCACATGCATTTAAGTTAATTCCTTCTTTTACCTTAAAGACTTGGATCGGGAATATTGCGGTTTCGCCATTTCCTAATCCAGCTTCTGTAGCTAATAATAGCTGCTTAATTACCATTTGACCTTCAATGCTAGTGTCTGTACCGTAATTTATACTAGAGAACGGCACTTGAGCGCCAGCTCTTGAATGCATCGTGTTAAGATTATGCAAAAACGCCTCCATAGCCTGATATGTTTTTCTTTCTGTCGCTTGTAATGCTTTACAGATAGCCAATTCTG
>CAZNYY010000398.1:0-2569 GCA_964577335.1 uncultured Oscillospiraceae bacterium
CTTCTTCAAACTTCTTTTGCATTGTGTAACCGTAGTTGTACCAACTGCCCGCCAAATCCGCTTGCAGTCCGTCCACAAGCGCCATGTCCGTCTGCATCATCAGCTGGTACCCTTCGCTTTGATTGTACTCGTTTTCCGCCGCAACCTTCGCCTCGGCAAGTATTTTCCCCGCCTCCGCTCCGTTGCCTTCTTCGATAGCTTCGAGGTATTCGCCCGACTCCATTGCCTCCGTCAGCCTAATTCTCAAAATTTCTTCCTGCTGGTTCTCCAGGTCAGCCTGAAATTCCCCCATCATGCGGTACGCCTCTTCCATTTTTTCGCCCATAGCGCCGCTTTTCCAGTCAATATCAGCCTCTAAACCCTTTTTCCGTGCATCGGCATACCCCGCTCCCATTGCGGCATCAAGCGTTTCATCAATCTCCGCCCGCTGTTCCATAAGCATAGGGAATGTGCCCGCTAAATTCTCAAGCATTCCGTGTAAACGCCCGCCCTGCCCTGTTAAATGGTCAAAAGCCTCGTTTAAATCCTTTGCAAATACCTGCCCGGCCTCAAGCATTTCATATATTCCGGCACGGTCAGTGTTTTTAACCGCCTCCAAAGCCTCGTAAATGGGCACTCCCGCCTCTGCTATAATCCGCAGGTCCTGCGTTTGCGCCTTGCCCTTTGCCGTGGCTTGCGTGTACTGTAAGGCAATCCGTCCAAAAACCGCAGGGTCCCCCATTGAAAGGTCGCCTATTTGTTTAAGCCGCCCCATAATGTCATCATTTAAAACGCCCGATGTTCGCATATTTACCGCCTGCTGCGCCATCATGGTGTAATCAAAGGGGGTGTCAAGGGCATACTGCATAACGTCACCAAGTATTCTCTCGGATTCTCCTTCGCCGCCGAAAACAACCGCTCCTTTTTTCGCTATAAGCTCCCGCTCGCTCGCCGCCGCTATCCCCGCCTCAAGAGAACTTCGCTCATCGGCTTTTACCCTGTCATATTCGCTTTGTACAACGCCCTTGAATGCATCGTCCTGTTTTTGATAATGCTGTACCCCCGCATTTATCGCACCCACGGCAGTACCAACAGCAGCACCCACCGCAGTGCCTATCCCCGGTATAATACTGCCTATTGCCGCCCCGCTCGCCGCCCCGCCTAAAATACCGCCAAAAATTTGCCCCGCATCACTTCCATATGCGCTTCCCACATAGGTCTGGGCAGCGCCCGATAACGCCTGCCCCGCCATGTTGTAAAGCCCCGCACGTCCAATCTGTGCCATGATACTGCTTCCCGCACCCTCCGCACGGTTTTGGGTTTTGGAAAACACCTCCGTAAGGCGTGCCATGTCCTTTTCCGTCTGCCTTGCCCCTTTTGATACGAGGGATAAATTACTCCTTATATTTTCGTAATTCATTTGCGCATCTTCAACCCTTTGGCGGCTCATCTCGTCACCAAACTTGCGAAAATCCTTCTCCGCTCCCCTAAGGTCCTCCCTCGCCTTTGAAAAGTCCATCTTCAGGTCAACCTTGTTTTTGTTCAAGCGGTCAAGCTCGGTGTTTAGCTGTCCTAAATCTTTTCTAAACTCCGTCTGTGTCGCTTTCATTTTTCTAAGCGCATCACTGAAATTGTCCTTTGCGCTTATAGCAATATCAATTTGCCTCGCCAATTATTTCACCCCCGCAGCCTGCGCTCCATAATCTTTTCAAAAAATGCGTGTACAATAATTTTTTCCCCGGGGCGCATATTGTAATACTCCTCCGGCATCACGTCCTTCTCGTCAAATAAGAAAAACATGCACTGAAACTCATAGTCCTCGTCTATTTTTTTTTAATTTCTTCCACTGCATCATGCCCGTACCCACTCATTCGGGTTATACCAAGATATAGGGCCTCTATTTCTCCCGGCAAAAGCAGCCGCTTTATAAGGTCCTTGGGTGTCGCCGCCCCAAATTTCTCTTTTAGCTTTTCGTCTTTTAGACTTGGGTCCGCCACACTATCGGTCACCACCATAATATATAAATCCATACCGGAGTTTGTCTCTCTTAGTTCCTCCAGCCTGTCAAGCCCTATGGCACGCACCTTAAAAATTACATCCTCGCCCGCCTTTTCGCTTAAAGACTTTATTTTAAATTCCTTTTCGGGGAGCGTATATTTTGATACATCTGTTTTAAGTAGCAAGTCAAGTACATTCATTTTTCATCCGCCTTTCAAGCATAAAAATAGCGCCCTCATAAGAAGACGCTTGACATATTTTGTATTGTTTTGTATAATGAAACGGCAGATACAGGATAATCGAGGACGGTTGGCCAACTCCGAAAGGAGGTGGTGCTTATGGGATACATACTGAAAACTATGTTTTTAGTTTTTGTTTTCTTTGTAGCTTTCGCTATAAAAGCGAAATAACCGCCCTCCGTCCAAGGTAAGCGGTTATTTCATAACCCATCCTTTGGCCAACCGTTCTAAACGGTAGCCCTGTATCTGCTTTTATTATACCATGTTTTTTCCTTTTGTCAATCCCTAAATCTCGTCAATCACGTCAAAAGCATGATAAACATTCACGAACACACGTCAAGCATTATAATCTT
>CAZNYY010000399.1:0-2561 GCA_964577335.1 uncultured Oscillospiraceae bacterium
CGGCCCATAAAGCAGCAATGATATGTCGCTACCGTCCTTTAGAAGGGAAAGATATTTAAAAAATTCCTTTACGAGAATATTTGACTGAATATACTCCCCGCTGTCAAAATGCTGTGTCGCAAGGAGGGTATTAACCGGCAGGTCATCCGCTATAATATTTGCAATTTGCACACTGTTATGTAAAATCGGGTCAATTTCCTTCATTGCTGTTTCCATCTTTAACGAGCTGTAATTGAGAATTTGCTTTTTCAATGCTTGTTCGGCATTAAAATAAAGAGTAAAACCAAGAAAAGCCGGTAATGCCATAACAGCAAGATATGAAAGTAACCATGAAAAAAGCACACTTTTCTTGCCTAATTCTTTCATAAACAAGTCTCCGTTTCATTTTTTTCAAGGCTTATTTTATTTTGCCGCTCATCCTTGAATATACCTGTCATATGCTCTTTGGTAAATATCCAGCACGGACTGTATTCCCATATTATACAATGTTTTCACAAATAAATCAAATTCATTTACATCCCTTATTCCAAACTGCATTTCCCTAATCCCGTTTTCCGCATAATTTATTATAACGGGCAAAAGTACGGAAATAATATTGGCTTCATCATTTTCAATGTGCAAAAAGGGCATAACATGAGCATCTGCATTGTTGTCCGACCATTTTAAAAGTGCGTCCTGTTGCTCGGGCAACTCAAAATACTGGTCCCCGTATTCTCTCATCTGTATAAATGGACCGCTGTAATGCGCACGGATATAGTTACTCATTACATCAAACATATCATACCCGTCAGGATTGTCTTTTATCAGCTTTGTATATTTTGGAACGCCGTTTTCAAACACAAAGCTCTCACCCTCAATGCCAAAATTGTAGAGCAGAATTCCCTCGTCGGAGTAACCGTAATCCAAAAGCTTGGCTGCCACTTCCACATTTCGGCATCCGGGGGATATTGAGACGGCACCCGACGGCAAAACAGAACTGTCTATATTTCAGAATTCGGGACTGTCGCCACGGTTTAAAACAGGGTATTTTGCGCCTGTCAAAGAAAAACTCTCCCCGCTTTTCCCCGAGCGTATCGCCTTGCCCATCGCCGACCCCACAAGCCCGAAGGAAGCTCCTGAACTTCCGGAGGATATCTTCTCAACATGCTGAGTGTCGCCTCCCGAAATGCAATGTGGGTCGATAAGCCCTTCTCTATACCATTTATTTATGATACGCAGGTAATCCTCGCATGCATCCTCTATGGGGCCGAATTTCACCTTTCCGTTATCAACATAAAACGAAGTGGAGATATTATAGGCACTCATAAACATATAAGAGCCACCTTCATGCGAGTGAAAGGGGTATTCAACACCCGGTATGTTTTTAAATGCGGAAAGGGTTCGGTACCAGTCGTCAATGGTCTCGGGAACCGGCATATCCAACATATCAAGCCAATCTTTTCTTAAGAAAAAGCCGCTGTTCACCCGAAGCGAGTCGTCACCGCGGATAAAGGGGAATGCATAGTAATGCCCATCCCCTGTTGTAATCCTTTTTAAAACATCGGGGTTCTTGTTCAAATATGCTTTGAAGTTGGGGGCATAAAGGTCAATAACATCGTTTAACGGCATAACAAAACCATCCCTTATAGCCACCTCTACCGGAAGAAAATCAAATCTTTTGGAGCCTAACCAAGTATATTCTATAATATCAGGGTAATTTCCCGCCGCCATCAAAAGCCTTAGTGATGTGCTTACATTTTTGTCGTGCGGGGGGCTGATAAACTCAACATCCACACCGGTGCGCAAACGCAATTCGTTTGCCAATGCAGAATCATTAAAAGAATCTCCCAAATGATTGAAGTGCCAAAATCCCCTCCAATATGTAAGCCTTTCCGAGGCGGGCGCGGACACTTCTTTTGAATTGCATCCGGAAACGAATAGAAAAGTCATGCAGACGAGCAAGGAAAAACATATAAATTTTCTAATCATAATTACCTCAAATCTCAAGTTTTAATTTTTTAAAAAGGTGTATATGTAAAATTTAAAGACAATATATTTAAAAGGTTTGTAAATATTCTCATCAATATTAAAGGTAACCCAAGAGGCATTATTTTTCAAGTGAATATGTAAAAATGGGGGGTTGGATGTGAAATTGGGGTCATGTGGGGGAGGGGGAAACCTTACCTTTGCGGCATTTGAGGTGGGTATCTTAAAAACTGGGAGGGGAGATGTGAATTTGTGCATTGAAAACAAACGTGACAGAGGATATAATCAAACTAATGTGAAATGTTTTGTAAAAACCATGCTTTCATATTAAAAATGGTCAATTTAAAGAGTTGATTTGGAAAATCAAGTTATACGGATTTGTCCGAAAATATTCAGCCTATCCGTACAAAATTGCAAGGAGGATTTTTTCAAGCTATGAAGAGAAAAATGTATCTACTTATGGTTTTATTGTTCTCTGTTTCAATTGCTGCGCAGGCCACGGGAGCGCCAGCTGTAACCGTGCGTTACAATTTTGGATAGCACATCCAAATTAACGGGACTGCCGCCCCAGGTGAAGTGGTGGCTCTAACCGTTAC
>CAZNYY010000400.1:0-2560 GCA_964577335.1 uncultured Oscillospiraceae bacterium
AATGCCACCATCAATGACATTATTGAAAAGGCAGGCAGCGCATCAACCAAAACGGATGACAGCACCTTGGGCGAATCGATCCTGTCTATTTCTGATGAGATCATGGCTTGGGAATCTCGTTTGCTTGATATTGAGAATCGCTATTGGCGGCAATTTACGGCGATGGAAAAAGCTATTAATCAGATGAATCAACAAAGCACGTGGCTGGCGTCTCAATTTGGAGGCGGTCTCTATTAAAATTAGATTTTTGTAAGAAGAGGAGCGGACAGACGGAATGAGAAATCCGGCACAAGTTTATCAGAATCAGTCGATCACTACGGCGAATCCGGGTGAACTCACGTTAATGTTATATAATGGCGGCATCAAATTTCTGAAGCAGGCGCAGCTCGCCCTTAAAGATAATCAAATAAACGAGGCGCACGAGCTGATCATGAAGGTGCAAGATATTGTGCAGGAATTAATGATTTCCTTGAATGTGGACATTCCTATTTCAGAGGAATTTATGAGATTGTATGATTTTATGCATCATCGGTTAGTAGAAGCCAATATGAAGAAGGATGCCGGTCTTTTGGAAGAGGTGGAATATTTTTTTGTACAGTTTCGTGATACTTGGAAGGAAACCATGTTGAAGGCTAAACAGCATGAAGTATCCAAGGTATGAGCCCTATGGCTGAATCATTAGTCCTTCTATTAGAACAGTCGCTTGAGGTGACGAAGCGTCTTTATACTAAATTGGTGGTCGAATCCCAGCCTATTGAAGTATGGGACGCTGATTTGCAGCAAAGGGAGGCACTAATTGAACATATGAAGGAACTGATCGCTGAGGGCGGTCAATTTCTGCATGAGCACAAAGTCGATTTCATTGAGCCGATGCTGCATTTGGATCAGCAGATTAAGCAGGCTATGGGCAAGGAAATGGCCAAACTGAATGAGCAGCAAAAAATAGCCAAAGCCAAGCATCAAGCCAATTCATCGTATGCCGGTTATAACAGGGTGTACGAGTACGGCGCTTTTTTTGACCAGAAGAAAGAGGCCTCGAAACTTGGTCCTCCCACTTCCACATTCCCCCCCCCCCGGTGCGGATTGGACGCTTTTTCGTGTCTGTTGACGCTATGTTGGTAACCGACCAGGAAACAGTTATTTGGAACGCGGACTTTGACAGCTGAAATGGACATGGATGACCATTACGCGAGAAAAAATGGCATTTGGGATTTTCAAGGGACATGCGTGACCATTACAGCGAAAAAAAGGCCGTTTTCACTAAAAAAACAGCTCCTATGGACACTTATGACCGTTAGATTTGGAAAAGGCTGGTTTTCGGTCGCTAACGGTCATAAGTGTCCGCCTCAAAAACCAGCCGCATGCAAAAAGTCGAAAGAGATGCACAAAGCGAGAGAGGTAAGCATTTCTCCTACTGTCGTTCGGCAGCTCATCGATCCAATGTCATCTTCTCCTGTTACTATCCATCGCGTTTGCCTATCATCCCTAATTAAGGTGCCATCTACCCGTTTTCCCTGTCACTTTGAAGGCTTATTTACTACTTATCCACAGATTTTTCAAACGAATAAGGATAAATCCGCTCTATTTTCTGTGGACAATGTGCACAACTTTGTGAATAACTAATGAAAATAAGCTTTCATGATGTGCATACAATTGCGGACAACGTGTGAGTACCTCAAAAGTAAAATGTGCGGCTTAATATGTGAAAATTATACTTTGTATCCGAACAAATAAAATAAATCCCAAATTAGAATAAATCAAATTAGAATGAATTGACAATTACTTACTCGAGTGTTATATTCAAACTGTGAACAACATTTGTTTACAGTATTTGAATACGAAGGGATTGTGTGTTACATGCAAGGAAAAGTAAAATGGTTTAATGCTGAGAAAGGTTACGGTTTTATCGAGAGCGACGAAGGCGGAGACGTTTTTGTTCACTTCTCAGCAATTCAATCAGAAGGTTTCAAGACGCTTGAAGAAGGTCAATCTGTAGAGTTTGACATTGTTGAAGGCGCACGTGGACCTCAAGCGGCTAACGTTATCAAGTTATAATCATCCAGGCACTCTGCCTTTTTGATAATAATATTTATGATTCGCTAGCATCAATCAACACCTTGGTTGAACCAGGGTGTTGTTTTTTGTTCACAGATGCGCAACATTTTTTTCTGAAAGGATTGCAGGATTTTATATAGAAATCTTGAATATAATACACTAGAACAGAAGTAAAGGAGGGGTTTGCATGAACATTCAAATACGTGGAGATAACATCGAACTAACCGATGCCCTGAAGGACTATGTTGAGAAGAAACTAAAGAAACTTGAACGCTATTTTGAAGCTCCCCTGGAAGCTAATGTTTACGTGACTTTGAGCGTAGCGAGAGAAAAGCAAACGATAGAGGTCACCATCCCAATGACGGGTGTGATGCTTCGTGCAGAAGAGAGAAATACCGATATGTACGCCTCGATAGATCTGGTCGTTGACAAGCTTGAAAGACAGATTCGTAAGCATAAAACAAAGATAAATCGCCGTTTTCGGCAAGATAGCGGAGTTCGCAAC
>CAZNYY010000401.1:0-2546 GCA_964577335.1 uncultured Oscillospiraceae bacterium
TTTAATTGGGGCAAAGCTTACTCAAAATCATTTTGAAAACAAGGTTGCCTTAAGCATAGACATAGACATTTTTTCTGGATGTAAAACAGAAACAACAGTTTCGGTGTTTCCGCCTAATGGGAGTGTTTTTGTTAAGGTTATAGAAGACGATAATAACGCTAAATTTGACATTGAAAATCCTTATTGTGGTGGCCGAACGGATACGGAACTCAGCCCCTTTACAAATTAGAAAAAAGTGGAAAGTGAAAACGGGGAAACAGCGCATAAAGAGTATTATATAGGTCTTAGAACGCTGAATATTGGCTGTGAAAAAGATAAAATTGGTAAAGAATTCTGTTTTGTTGTAAATACAAAAAAATATTTGCAATGGGCGGTAATTATGTTCCTGAGGATAATTTATTAAAAAACATCAATAAAAAACGCACTTTACAGGGGCTGTCCTGAAAACCAACCTAATACTTTATCAAAAAGGCAACACAAAACACAAGCTTGTCAGGAAAGGCAAGCTTGTGTGGGGCTGTCTCACTAAGAGGCAGCCCCTAAAACACATAAAATATGAGATTAGGCGGCAAAGTTATTGAAACTTGCCGCCTAAAATGTTAAAATTGAGTTGTGAAAAACAAAATCAACATAATAGATTTTAAATCAAAAGAAGCAATTTATCAAGTAATTTTACCACTTAATTTAGCAATAAATATTCCGGCGGATGATTCTGTGCGTTTGCTTAACAGGTTAATAGACGAACTTGACTTGGGAGGAGTCTTAAATAACGGCATACGCAAGGGCAAGATACCGGCAATCATAATGCTTAAAGTGGTAATTTACGGGTATATGAACGGTCTTTACTCCAGCAGGAAAATAGAGACCGCATGTAAAAGAGACATAAATTTTATGTGGCTTTTGCAGGGTTATCCCGCACCCGACCATAATACTGTTGCGAGGTTCAGAAACTCTTTAAATGTATATGAAGTTTTTACGCGCATCGTAAAACTTTTAAAGTCAGCGGGCGAACTTGACTTTGAAAATGCATTTATCGACGGCACAAAGTTCGAGGCAAATGCTAACAGATATTCATTTGTATGGAAAGGTAGCATAGATAAAAACTTCGCCAAATTAAAGGAGAATAAAGAAATTTTCTTATCGGATATGCACTCCCGATACGGAATACAGTTTTGCAGTCTTCAAGGCATTTTAGATTACCTTGACGTTGAGGAGTTTGTATACGTAAAAGGCAGGCGCAAGAGCCAAAAGCAAAGGGATCATGAAAAAGCCTTTGAATTATTGCAAAGAGAAAACAGGTACGAATATTACTTAAAAAAGCTACAAAACCGCAATAGTTTATCAAAAACCGATAATGATGCCACATTTATGCGCCTTAAAGATGATTACATGAGAAACGGGCAGCTTAAGCCAGCATACAATGTTCAGGCTGCGGTTGAAAACGAATACATAATAGAAACATACATTTCCAGCGATAGAAACGATGCAAGCACGCTCAAACCCATGCTTAAAAAAATAAATAAAAGCTATGGCGTCAAGCATCGCAACATCATTACCGATGCGGGATATGAAAGTGAGGAAAACTATGTATACCTGCAAGAACACGATTACAACAGCTACATTAAACCACAAAATTACGAGCTAAGCAAAACCCGTAAATTTAAAAATCAAATAGGCAGAAAAGAAAACATGAGCTATGATGAGCAAAGTGATACATTTACCTGTACCGCGGGACAAAAGCTAAAGTTTTCCCATTTCCAAAAAAGCAAGACCGCCTCTGGCTATGAGCGCAGCGTCAGAATTTATGAGTGTGAGGATTGTATAAACTGCCAAAAGCGCGCCCTGTGCACAAAAGCTAAAGGAAACAAAAGAATACAATACTCGCCTAAGTTTGAACAGCTGCGCCAGCAATCCCTGTACAACATAACCACCGATTTAGGAATTACTCTTAGAATAAATCGCTCAATACAAGTGGAAGGTGTGTTCGGCGTGCTTAAAGAGGATTATGGTTTTCGTAGATTTTTAACGCGCGGGCACAGTAAGATATCCACAGAGTTCACCTTGCTTTGTATAGCCTACAATATTAAAAAACTGCACAACAATATCATAAATGGACGGTTGGGCTGTAAATTGCATAGAAAACAAATAGAATAATCTTTTCAACAATCTAATAAATTCTCCCCGGGGAACACCGTTCCTTTGTTTTGCATGCAGTCTTTCCACAATTATTGCACAATAATACTTGTTTTTGTGTAATAATGATATAAAAAGAGCTGTCTCATGATTTTATCTCGTGAGACAGCCCCGCCAAAAAGCTTTAGCTATGCATAGACAAACGAATCCTCCTTTGATAAGATAAGTGCAGGTCTGTAAACCGCACGAATCAATTCAAGGAGGAAACGAAAAATGAGTACCAAAGACTCTGCAATGAGTTTATCACACAGTAAGTGGAGTCAATACCGTGTGGTATTTGCACCGAAATATAGACGCCAAATAATCTATGGAAAAATAAAGAAAGACATCGGTCAAATGCTAAGGAAGTTATG